>NZ_ABOX02000011.1 GCF_000172555.1 Pedosphaera parvula Ellin514 | reverse complement strand
CGTCGAAGAGAAGGAGTCGCGCGGTGCCTTGAATTTCCAAGGCGGGCGTGGCGGGCTCTTTGTGGTTTTCGGGAGTCGTTAGAAATAGAATTTCAGAATGGAAGGTCTAACGCCAGATAACGGTACATAACGGTAAATAACGCCAGATAACGGTTAAAAATTTTTTCGAGGATGTAACGGTGAAAATCGGAGCAATCAGCGGTGGTGCTTTTGGTCGGCGTAGGAAATTACGAGCATTTTTATTCGAATGCCGGGTTTCGATTTTTGAATGAAACAAAGTCGATATCGGAAGGTATCGGAAGGCTTGGAAAATTTGAATAGCGAATTTCGAGTTTCGAATGCGAGAGAAGCAAAAGCTTGCGGGAATGTGGTTTCTAACTTATGAGGGGCGGGTGAGTGGTGAACGAAAATATCGGTTGGGCGTGCTGGGGTCGGGCAAGGGCTCGAACTTTGTGGCGATTGCGGAGGCGTGCCAGGCGGGGAGGATTCCCGTGGAGGTGGCGCTGGTGATTAGTGATGTGGAGAATGCGGGGATACTGGAACATGCGCGGTCGCGAGGGATTGCGGCGCGGTTCATCAAGCCGGGACAGTTCCGGACAAAACTCGATGAAGAGGCGGAGCGGACGTACATCGATGCGTTGAAGGGGGCGGAGGTGGACCTGGTGGTGTTGGCGGGGTTCATGAGGATTTTGAAGGGGGAGTTTTTGCGGACGTTTGAGCACAGGGTAATTAATATTCATCCGTCGTTGTTGCCATCGTTTCCGGGATTGGAGGCGTGGAAGCAGGCATTGGATTACGGAGTGAAGGTGACGGGTTGCACGGTGCATTTCGTGGATCAAGGGGTGGATACGGGTCCGATATTGGCGCAACAGACGGTACCGGTTTTGACAGGGGATTCGGCGGGGAGTTTGCACGCCAGAATCCAGGAGGCGGAGCGGGTTTTATATCCTTCAACCATAGGAGCTTTGGCGCGGGGAGAGGTGTTTGTGCAGGGGCGGCAGACGGTTTGGCGGAAGTCAACCGGTGATTAATGATAAAAAAGTGTGGCTTTAGTGCCATTTTAATGGCAAATGATAGCGGTCTTGCGACTTCTGGATTGAGTTAACACCCATTCCCGCACGTGAAATGAAGCGCTTTTTGTCGGTTTGAGCATGAAGAATAAGACGAAATTACGGTTTGGATTGCCGAAAGGCAGTCTGCAAGAGGCAACCATCGAGAAGATGGCAAAGGCCGGATTTAACATCCAGGTCAGCAGCCGCTCGTATGTGCCGTACGTGGATGATGAGGAGTTGGAGATTCGGTTGATTCGTGCGCAGGAGATCAGCCGTTACGTGGAGCATGGGTATCTGGACTGCGGCATCACGGGTTACGATTGGATTCAGGAAAATAACTCGAAGGTGCATGAGGTGGGAGAATTTTTGTTCAGCAAGGCGACGCGTCAACCGGCGCGTTGGGTGCTGGCCGTGCCGGAAAATTCACCGGTACAATCGGCGAAAGATTTGCAAGGCAAGCGGATTGCCACTGAGGTGGTTGGTCTGACGAAGCGATATTTGAAGAAGCACGGCGTGAAGGCCGAGGTGGAGTTTTCCTGGGGCGCGACAGAATTCAAAGCGCATGAGTTGGTGGACGCGATTGTGGAATTGACGGAGACTGGATCGTCACTGCGGGCGAATAAATTGCGCATCGTGGATACATTACTTTCATCGACGCCGCGGTTGATTGCCAATCACGTCACCTGGAAAGATAAATGGAAGCGGCATAAGATTGAAACGATGGCGCTATTGCTGAAAGGCGCCTTGGAAGCCGAGGCCAAGGTGGGGTTGAAGATGAATATTGCAGAAAAGAATTTGGCAAATTTATTGCAAAGTTTGCCTGCTCTGCGTAATCCAACGATATCCAACCTGAGTTTGAAGGGTTGGGTGGCGGTGGAAACGATCATCGATGAGCATGTGGTTCGGGAATTGATTCCGCAATTGAAAGCGGCGGGTGCTGAAGGAATTATTGAATATCCGCTTAACAAAGTAGTATATTAAATCCGCAAACAAAATTATATGGGCTCACTGAAAAAACGTCGTAAGGCAAAGATTAATAAACATAAGCGCCGCAAGCAGCTTCGCGCCAATCGCCATAAGAAGCGCACCTGGCAGAAGTAGTTGCTCCGCTGGCGAATGTTGTTCGTCTGTATCCACGCAATCCGAGCGGGTTGCGTGGATATTATTCAGGGGTATTCTACCGAATGCTGCATCGCTTTTACCATGGGCTGACAGTCTTGCTGGCTGCGACGAGCATGCTGGTGGTTGGGTGCGCGTCGTCGTCGTCGGATAAGCAAGGCGACGTCAAGAGTGCCCAGGTCAAGACCAAGGCAACAGCGAAGGCTGCGCCCACGACCCCGACCGTTTCGGAAGAAAAGGTAGCCGAAGCGCATGCTCATTATGCGCAGGGAGTCGTCTTTGACATGCAGGACGAGCCCGAGTTGGCTCTGGAGGAATATACCAAGTCTGCGCTCCAGGATCCGGCCAATGACGAATTGGTGCTGGAAATTTCGCGACGTTACCTGCAGCTAAAGCAGACGGATAAAGCACTTGAGATTTTGACCAATGCGGTGGCGGCACCCAATGCCTCGGGTGCTGTGTATGCGCGATTGGGGATGGTCTATTCCAGGCTCGGCCAGGATGATCTGGCGCTTCAATCGAGCGAGAAGGCAATTCAGAAATCTCCGACGTTGCTCACTGGTTACCAGAATTTATTTCTCATTCATCTTCAAAAAAACCATTCGGCGGAGGCATTCAAAGTTCTGGACAAGGCTGCCAAACAGCCGGAAACCAGTGCGGAATTTCTAATTAATCTCGCAGAATTGTTTGCAACCCTTGAGCGTCAGGTTCCTTCACTTCAGACCAACACGCATAAGGCTGCGCTCGGGGTTCTCAACAGAGCAGCGAAGCTTAAGCCTTCGAGTTTGGTGCTGCGCATCAAACTCGCAGATGGTTTTAACGTTCTCGGCGATAGAACGAATGCCCTTCATTTCTATCAGGAGCTTCTGAATCAAGTCAGCAGTCGGCCCGCAGTGCAAGACGATATCCGTGCCAAAATGGCGGATATTTATCTGAAGAACAAGGAGCCGCAGAAGGCATCGGAGCAGCTCAAGGAAATTGTGAAGGACGATCCGGCAAATTCCCAGGCGTATTATTATCTGGGCAGCCTTGCTTACGATGATAAAAAGCTTCCTGAAGCGGAGGATTTCTTTCACAAAGTGCTTTTGTTGAATGAGGAGATGGAGCAGGCTTATTACGATTTGGCAGGAGTCCAAATTAACCTTGAAAAGCCGAAGGAAGCCCTTTCGACATTGGAGCATGCACGCAAGAAATTTAAACCAAGTTTTGTTTTGGAATTTTTTAGCGGACTGGCGTTCTCCAAGGAAAAGGATTTTACGAACGCCTTGCAACATTTGACCTCAGCCGAAGTGATTGCGAAGGCTGAGGAGCCGAAGCGGTTGAATGCCTTGTTCTACTTTGAGGTTGGCTCGGTCTATGAACGGGCATCAAATTTTGAAGAGGCTGAGAAATATTTTGAGAAGTGTCTTTCGCAGTCACCGAATTTCACGGAAGCGCTCAACTATCTTGGCTATATGTGGGCGGAGCACGGCATCAAGCTGGAGAAGGCACGTGATTTGATTGAAAAAGCGGTGAAGCTGGAGCCGAAGAATCCAGCTTACCTGGATAGTTTTGCATGGGTGCTTTACAAGTTGAATCAACCGAAGGAAGCCCTGGCACGAATTGAAGAAGCAATAAAGCTTACTCCGGAGCCCGATGCCACCCTGTATGATCATTTGGGTGACATCTATGCCGCGTTGAAACAGGATGACAAGGCGCGGACCGCCTGGCGGAGGTCGCTGGAAGTGGAGCAAAACGAGGAAGTGCGGAAAAAATTGTGGCGAGACAAACCTCAATAATGCAATTGCTGAACAGTTGAAGGGCCATGTCACACCAATTCCAAAAGCATTACACTCGCGACGAGGCGCGAGCCCTGCTGCCGCAATTGCGTCAGTGGCTTGAGCAACTGAACGAGACACGCGCTGAAGTGGAAAAGGTGGATCGTCGGATTCATGGGTTAATGACCAGCGGAAATGACATGGGCGGGGAACTGGTCAATCGCTCCGTAAAACTACTTGGCGAAATAAGGGCGCTGTTCCAGGAGTTTCAAAATCGGGAAATTTTCATCAAGGATCTGGACCGTGGATTGATTGATTTTCCGGCTTTGATTGGTGGCAGGGAAGTGTTTCTGTGTTGGGAAAAGGACGAGGATGACATTGAATTTTGGCACGATATTGATTCGGGCTTTGCCGGACGTGAACCAATTCAGTAAGCCCAACCTCGATAGACTTCGTAGATATCCACTCGACCGCCACGCCAATAATCGTTTCCGGGAAATGAAAAGGTTTTGGTTTTACGGTCGTAGGTTAGAGTGACGGGTTTGAAAGGATTATTGGGATCGTAAGCGTCAAAACGGATATCCTGCTCTGTTTCATGTGCTCCAAAGAGGAGCACAGAATGATTGATGGATAATTGCGGAAACCGAACCACGTGGACCACTGGTGGAATGTTTGCCTTAAGATCAATCACAAGCTGTGAGGCCATTTGCTCCTGATGATGACGACTGAAGGGAAGTATCATGCGCCAGTGTCCGCGTTGAAGATAACTTTGCCACGCGCTTCCACATTCGGCTTTGAGGATATCAGCATGAGCTGCGCTGAAACTTCTGAGATCCGCATAGCCGGGTATAGTAATCTTTTCCGTATCCGGAGGAACATGACGCGGGCTGAGGGAAACGATGCGTTTGACAAGGTTTTGGTAGGTGGCGGCGTCGGCTACAGGCTGGTTCGTGTCAAATTTTGCATTCTGAAAGAATTGTTTGGAAGACCTGGATACGACGAAACAGTGATGGGAATAATCTGGTTTTGGTTCGTGCGGCCTGCTGACCCATTTACCGCTGTTATCAAAATAGTAATCCCAGACCAACTGATTGGGATAGGCAAAGGTGTCCGTTTGAAAATTAAAAGGTCGGTCCGATGTGGCTCGAACCTGATTGGAGGTTGTGCATCCGGAGATTATGGAAACAAATGCAATCAGGAAAAAGCCCGCCGGACTGCACTGAAGCATCCGCCACAGCACGAGGTGGACGGGCTGGACTTTCGAGTTTGAACTCAGAGCCTGATTCTGCATAAAATATTAAATCGCTCCTAAACTAACTGTGGGATCTGAAACTGACAACAATGCTTTACGAACGCTGGTGCCAGATAGCAAAAGAATATCGTAATGAAATCGCCCTGCACGATGTGGCAAGGGGTGAGCGGTGGACTTTTGGTCAGTTGCTGGCTGATTCGGAAAATATTTCAATTTCGGATCTGGTGGCATTTCCGCAAGGGCACAATTTCATTTCAACGCTTTTGGCTGGCTGGCGTTTGGGCAAGGCAACCTGTCCTTTGGAGGTTGAGCAGAACCCGCCCAATTTGGTTGGTCTGCCTAAGTGTGATCATTTAAAGATTACGTCAGCCACGACAGGACAACCCCGACTCATAACTTTTACTGGGGAACAACTCGCGGCTGACGTCGATAATATCGTCGCGACGATGGGCTTGCGCCGCGATTGGCCAAATCTTGGCACCATTTCACTGGCGCATTCCTACGGATTTTCCAATCTCGTTCTTCCACTTTTGTTACATGGTATTCCTCTCATCTTGGTGGATGCACCTTTACCGGAGACTTTGCGAATTGCTTCCGGCATGGCTGAGTCGATCACCCTTGCTGCTGTCCCGGCGTTGTGGCGCACCTGGCATGGCGCCAATGCCATTCCGAAAAATGTTCGGTTGGCCATTTCTGCCGGCGCCCCCTTGTCATTGAGTTTGGAGGAGGCGGTGTACGAGGGGCAGGGAATAAAGATTCACAACTTTTACGGGTCGAGTGAATGCGGTGGCATTGCATACGATTCTTCCGATGTCCCAAGACAGGATGTGACGTGTGCGGGCGCACCGATGAGAAATGTCTCACTGTCGGTGGGCCAGGATTATTGCCTTGAGGTGCGGAGCAACGCGACTGGCCTGACTTACTGGCCGGAGGCTACTGCAAGGTTAGTGCCAGGATATTTTCACACGAGCGATCTCGCAGAGATTTCCGATGGTCTGGTTTACATCCGCGGGAGGGCAGGGGATCAGATCAATGTTGCCGGAAGAAAGGTATCACCGGAAAGCATTGAAAGAGTTTTGTTGTCTCATCCTTCGATTGACGAATGCCTGGTCTTTGGGGTCGAAAGCAAGGACGAGGAAAGAAAGGAGATAATCGTAGCCTGCCTGGTTGGAAAGGAACAACTCCAAGAGCAGTCACTGAAACATTTCCTCCTGCAAAGACTTCCCGCGTGGCAAATTCCGCGCGATTGGATTTTTGTGAAATCTATGGAAGCGAATCAGCGGGGGAAACTTTCGCGTGCTGAATGGAGGAAGAAGTATCTCGCTTTAAGAAAAAGCGATTCAGTGCCTCATCCCTGATTCGATTAGTTCGCGTGCTGCATCAAGACTCCATGGAACCTTCAATTGGCATCTCTCCGCTCAATGTAATTTCTGCCTGCATTACCACGAGCTTGTTTACCAATGCCATCGTGCGCGCCTGGACAAGATTGCCCAACCTGCCTGTGATATAAGCCTCAAGCTGAATCACCTCACCAGGGCGGGCACTTCCAAGTATCTTGACGGCACGCATTGCGGTCAGTTTAAGACCAGACATGGGGGGAATGTCCGGATCAGTCTGTGCCACCGTGCCAGCCAGTTGAGCTGATGCTTCCACCAGCAGCACCCCGGGGAAAAGAGGACTGCCGGGAAAATGGCCTTTCAGGAAATACTCATTACCCCGCACGGTATATTCACCAACACCAGCCTTGCCTGGTTCCAAACGCAATAAATTATCGAGAAAACGAAACTCTGGACCGTGTGGCAATGCCTCCAATGCTTTTGCTGCGAGATCAATCATGCTCTGAATCCCTGGTTGTAATCATTTCTTTAATGGTTCAGTAATCTTGTAATCACTGCCGAGCTGAGGGTTGAAGAATGAATCGTCAATTTTGGGATTTAACGTCTCATTCGTAAAAATGTTTTTCATGGTTGATCCATCGCTGAATTCAAGCTCCGTGGAACGCAGTGAAAATGTATTGGTTTCGAAAGCAATCCTGATTTCCGGCATGAAACGTCTGGCTGCTGTGGACTTCGGCTGCAGAACGATTTCATGCACACCATTTCTGGTGGTTTGAGAGAGAAGATTGAATCGGCTTTCCAACTCCGTTCGGCTGCGAGGAAAGCCTGCATCCAGAAGCGCCAGGGTATCCTTCCATTGGCCCGCCTGACTACCACTGAGTGGGAACCGCTCGGCTCGTTTTAAAAGAGGGTAGATGACCATCAATTGGTCAGCTTCGCGGACGGCTATCGTTTTGGGTGGCTTTCCCAATTCCCAGCGAAACCGGTTGGGGGCGGCAAACCAGACATGACCAGTGGCGGTCAAGGGTTGTGTCAAGGATTTGAGGGTTCGAACTTGAGTGAAATCGGCAGACCAGGTCTGCATGTTTGTCTGAGCGTTCAGCCAGCCGGTCACCAGAGCATCCGATTCAGTTCCTTGAGCTCCTGCATGGCGACCTAGAAGGCAAAGGGCTGCATAAAGCAAAAAGATTATAAAACGGAACGAAATGGCTTTTTGGCTTAACTTTAATCCAGGTAAACGGGTCCGTGGTTTAAATGGAATCTTTTCAGGCGCGAATAACATACATTTAATGTGAATCATCAGGGTTCGACCGAGCAGGCCAAATGGGAACGAAATGGTACCATTGGTTAAGGTGCTCCAAGATTGGCTTCTCGAAAGCATACATAATCTCCTGGGCGAGCTGTTGGCGTGCTTCCCGCTTGCGCAATGCTCCCCGGTCATATGGAATAGCAGGCAAAATGTGTGCTGCATAACCCTTGCTGGTGAGCGGCAGGTAAACTGGTAAAAGCACACATCCAGATGCGCGCGCCAATTCGGATGCCGCAATGGAAGCAGCAAACGGCCGATCAAACAATTCTACAGTAATCTGGCTCGTCGGAGGCGGGCGGTCAATGAGGAGTGCAACGGTCGCCCCTGCTTCCAATCGACGAATGATTTCAACAAAGGCAAATGGATCTTCGCCAATGACCAGAGTCTCTATGTCCCAACGGGCGCGCGAAGCCTGGCGCATCTCGGTAAATCCGCTTCCAGGCTCTGCCAGGGTAATCACTTGTAGATTTACACCTCGTTTAGTCAACAGCGGACCGCCAAACTCCCAATTTCCCAAGTGCGGAGTAACCAGCAGAATTCCGCGCTTTTCCGACTGAGCCTTTGTAAAATGTTCCCAACCTGCAAATTCACCAAAGAGGTTATCCACCGGCAGACCGCTTTCGAAACGCCACAGGTCGGCAACTTTGAGCGCAAAATTATGCAGGAGCTCATGGGCTTTTTTGTGGGCAAGTTTCCGGTCGCCATTGACTGCTGGCAGAAGGTTTTCAATGACGATTTCACGGCGATGACCGGCGAAGTTCCAATAGATTTCAGCCAGTAAGTGACTTAGTTTTGCACAAACACTTCTGGGCAAACTGCGCACAAGAACGAGGCCGAGTTTCCACAACACTGAACAATAAAGCGACGATGGGCCAGCCGCTCGTGAAGCAGTCGAATTGGATGAGAGTTTATTATTTTTAAAGACCAGAGCCCGCCACCAGATGGGAAGGAGGAAAACGGAAACGAGCATGTTGCCTGCTATGCCAATGGCACAAACTTGACCAAGGCTGGCCATGCCGGCGTTGGTGGAGAAGGAAAGCGAACCGAATCCCGCAACAGCGGTGCCTCCACAGAGCAGGAGCGCGCGACCGACGGAATGGTAAGCTCCAGCCATGTTGCCGTTGTGGCGACGGAGGGCGAGTTGCATGAAGATGCTGTAATCAACGCCCGAGCCGAGCATCAGAGGCAGAGCCATGAGATTCAAAAGATTCCACGACCAACCGGCTATGTGCATCACTGCCAGGAGGCAGAGACCGCTGAGGGTGAGAACAGCAATGCTGAGCAGAATTTCCGTGGGACGCTTGAACGCCAGAAAGAGTGATAGCAGTACCAGTGCAATCATGGGGAGAATAACTTTCCACATGTTTTGTTGCACGCGTTTGAGAATGGCGGACCCGAGCAGATCCCAACCTGACAGGATGAAGCCTTTGGCAGACAGCTGCTGCGATAAATCCTCCAAGGCAGCCGTTGAAGGAGCGTTGGTTTTAGGAAAAATAAACCCGACTGCGAGAAGTTCTCCATGATTGCGAGCTGCCACCTTATCCAAGATCCATTGGCTCATTTCGTTGGTGGGCCAGAATACGCCCTGTTGGTCCAATGCGGCATGCCAAGTGTCGAGGATATGGTCCGTCATGATCGTGGAATTCGTGCTGAATCCTTCAGCGACAGCGGCTTGTTTAAGAGCTGTTCGTTGGGAAAGAATTTGAGCGACTGCCTCGCGATTCGCAGATTGGTTTTCCGGACGCGGCCAGAGCATCGTTGGAAGCGTGAAACTGCCAATGGTCTGATTCGAAATCGCTTGTTCGAGGATCGGTTGGGCGACATCAAACCGACGCGCAATTTCTGAAGTATTCGTGCTGCGGGTTATAAGCCAAAGTGGTTCACGATTTTGGGCGAGGTTTGCCTTGATCTCATCCAGGGCGGTGTAGGAAGGACTGTGTTGTGGGCGCAGAGCGTTGGCAGTGTTATCAAGTTTTGGAATTCCGAGACTTAAGATTATAACGCATGACAAAACAAGGATAGCGGTGAAACCGAAACTCAAATTTCTTTTTAGTGGAGTAAGAGGTTCCGGAATGTCGTGACGAGCACTGGCGGCTTTCGTCAGTGAACTGGAGGCGGTTTGTTCCTGCCGCTTCTTGATGCGATCGCGGAAGAGGGGGGGCAGGAAGGCAAAAAGCATTACCAAAGCAGAGAGCATCACGCCTATTGCGACGAGAGAGCCGAGTTGAGCGAGGCCCGGCAGTCCGCCAAAGTTCAAGACCAGGAAGGCGCTAATGGTGGTGACGGCAGCCCAGAAAATGCTGGGTCCAATCGCACGACGAATTTCAGGAATGATGGCGTTTGGCGAAGCCAGTGCTTCCTGATAATGGACGACGCCATAATCGACGGCCAGGCCCAGTAGAATTCCGGCAAAGCCAAGGCTGACAACATTGATGGAGCCGAACAAAAGCCCGCCAAATGCAAGCGTGCAGGCCAGTATGACTCCCAGTAGAACAAGCAGCCACAGCATGGGTACCCAGCGTCGATGGAAGATCCAAAATAAAATGGCGATGATGGCGGAGGTGATGCCAACGGAACTGGTCATGTCATGTTCCATTCCGCTGGAGATTTCAGCGTTAAATGCGGGACCGCCCGTGAAACCAATTTTAACTTCCTGAGCTAATTCACCGCGCTTCTGCAGTGATGCAACAATGTCCTTCACGCCGTTCAGCCATGAGATACAGGCGCGGTAACTGGAAAGATCAGGTTTGGCTTTAACGAAGAGAATGCGAAAGGTGCCGTCCTGGGAGGTAAACAAGCTCTGGCCCTCGCCGAAGGATGCTGCAGCACCACCACTGACGCCGTCCGGCAGTTTCATCAGGTTGTACGGATCGTATCCGCGACGGGCCAGATCCATTGGGGAGAGAGAAGTGGCGAGCTGCTCCTTGGCATCATTCAAAGTCGCCTGGATGTTCGTTCCACTCAGGCGGTTTGTAAGTTCACCAAAAACATCGGGAGGCTGGTTGAGCCAGAGATAGCCAATAAGCTCGGCTGCTTGAGCCGGACGTTCCAACCAGACCGGTTGCCAGATGACGGACTCAACCAAATTGGTTTCAGAACGGAGCGCCTGTGCGAGAGTGCGAGCGCTGGATTCAGTTTTCGCAGCATCGGCGGATTTGATGGTGACGATCAGCTCACGTGAATCGGTGAAGTTTTTCTGATACAGGCGGAGACCTTGAACCACTGGGAGATCGCCCGGCAAAAGATTGAGGACATCGACGTCAAATTTGAGCCGGAAAGCTCCGGCGATTACCAACGCGCTGAAGATTAATAAAATCCAGAACCAAACCCTGCGCGTCATGGATTTAAGTATCCCTCCAGAGATTCACCCGTGAAATGCTCCTCCAAGTGCCAAGTGCCGGACTCTTTCTTTGTGAAATGCCAGAACTTGGGTGGCTTCGCGCCAGCAAGATCGCGTGGCAGGTGCAACCAGACAATTTTCGAAGGGGGATGTCCCGGTGCGGAAAACGTTTGGTTATTGGGAACGAAATGGATCTTCCATGAATTGCTCGTGGTCTGGCCGACAACGATGGGGAGAGGTGTCTTGGTAAACTGAATGAAACTGCGTCCATCCAGGTTGGTTGCAACCAACAGATCCCCAGCGATTTCCGGAGCAGTCAGCTTTGGACGCCATACCGCCTGACCTTGAAGAACAGTCCAACCGGGCTCGGAAAGATTCGCGGGAGGCATGTTCTTTACTGTATTGCAGGCAGTCAAACCCGCGACCAGCAACAGGAAGAAAGTGGTCCAAGCCAGGCGATAAACGGAAAGTCGTCTGGCTGTTGAACTTCCCCGAAATCCAAGACGCCAATTTAAGTTTTTTTTGAACATCTTTTTTCTATATTGTCAAAACTGCCGGAACATGATTCAGGACTGTAGAACACAAAATGAATAATAACAATGGTTTGTGAAAAACTGTTTACAATTGAACCCGAAGAGGTTATGTCCAGAGTTCATCCTGGAAACTAAATGGAGAACGACTAATGATTAAGGTTCAAAACCTGGCCAAGACATTTGGCGCTAAAAGAGCTGTAGACGGCGTTTCGTTTTCCGTGGAACGAGGCGAAGTCCTCGGGTTCCTCGGGCCCAACGGCGCCGGTAAATCCACCTCCATGCGCATGATCACGGGCTTCATTCCGCCAACAGCCGGAACAATTCATGTGGGTGGGTTCGACATGGTCGAGAACCCGATTCCTGCCAAGCGGCTCATCGGTTATCTGCCGGAAAATGCGCCCGCTTATACCGATATGACGGTGTATGGCTTCCTGAACTTTGCCGCAGAAATTCGCGGATTGCGAGGGGATGCCAAAAAGAAGGCTGTTTATCGCGTGGTGGAAATGTGCTTTCTGGAAAATGTGTTGCATCAGAGTGTCGACACGCTTTCCAAAGGTTATCGGCATCGCACCTGTTTTGCACAATCGATCATTCATGATCCGGAAGTGCTGATCCTGGACGAGCCGACCGACGGCCTGGACCCAAATCAAAAACACGAGGTGCGCACGCTGATTCGCAGGATGGGTGAGAAGAAAGCGATTATTTTTTCCACACATATCCTGGAAGAGGTGGATGCGGTTTGTTCGCGGGCCATGATCATTGATCGTGGCAAAGTGGTTGCCAACGGGACGCCGCAGGAGCTTCGACAGAAATCGGAATTTGCCGGGGCGGTGACCTTGCGCGTGAGTGGCGTTGCAGCCAATTCACTCACTCAAAAACTTTCACAATTGCCCATCGTGAAGCGGGCGGTCGTTGTCAAGGAAGGGGCTGCCAGCGTCACCGTGCGAGTATTCCCGAAAACGGCGGGAATCAATGGCGCCTTGGCTGAAGGCATCACTGACACGCTACAAGGTTGGAAGATTGAAGAATTGCATACCGAAGAAGGACGATTGGACGATGTGTTTAGAAATATCACCATGCCCGACACTGCAAAAGAGAAGGAGGCAACGAAATGAGTGCCTTCGGTAATATCAAAACCGTAGCCAAGCGCGAGTTGGTTGCTTACTTTGCCTCCCCGGTCGCTTATGTGGTGATCGTGATATTCCTCCTCCTGAACGGATTTTTCACGTTCATGCTCGGTGGCTTCTTCGAACGCGGTGAAGCTTCCCTGGTTTCTTTCTTCACCTGGCATCCGTGGCTATATCTGTTCCTGGTGCCGGCGGTTGGAATGCGCTTGTGGTCAGAGGAAAGACGGCAGGGGACCATGGAACTGCTCTTGACCATGCCGATTACTCCGTGGCAGGCCATCGTCGGAAAATTCCTGGCTTCGTGGTTGTTCCTCGGGATTGCGTTGGCGTTGACATTCCCCATTGCAATGACAGTGAACTATCTTGGAAGTCCGGATAACGGAGTCATCTTTGCCAGCTATGTGGGAAGCTTTCTGATGGCCGGCGCCTATCTGGCAATCACCAGCATGACTTCGGCGATGACCCGCAATCAGGTCGTCAGTTTCATCATCTCGGTGGTGATTTGCTTCCTGTTGATTCTGGTGGGGTATCCTCCGGTAACGAACTTTTTATATCGGGTCATGAACTTCGGTCCGGGCGTGGTTGAAACTGTCGCCTCGTTCAGTTTCATGACGCACTTCGATGGATTCCAAAAGGGCATTCTGGATTCCCGAGACCTGATCTTCTTCTTGTCCGTGATGTTGTTCTCCTTGTTTACCACTGGAGTGATCATCCGTGAGCATCGGGCTGGTTAAACAAACTATTTTCCTACTACGATGAAAAAGAAAGCATTTGAGACATTTATTTATTCAGTGGTCGGCGTGCTGGTATTACTTGCGGTGTTGATCGCATTCAATGCGGTTACCGGCACGGTCAAGAAACGCGTCGATTTAACGAAGGAGAAGGCTTACACGCTCTCCTCGGGAACCAAGGCGATTTTATCCAAACTGGATACGCCGGTGAAGGTTCGTTTTTACTACTCACAATCACACGGAGGCGACTCGGTGCCGATGGGGTTAAAGACTTATGCCCAAAATGTGGAAGACCTGCTTTCCGAGTACAAGCAGATCGCAAAGGGAAAACTCATAATCGAGAAATTCGACCCACAACCGGATTCCGATGCCGAGGATTCAGCACGGCTGGATGGTGTGGAAGGTCAGATGCTGCCGGACGGAGAAAAGTTCTATTTAGGTCTCTCGGTCAGCATGTTAGATGCTAAAGAGGCGCTTCCATTCCTTACACCGGAACGTGAACGGCTGTTGGAATATGATTTGTCCCGCGCCATTTCGCGGGTGGTCACACCGGAAAAGCCAGTCGTTGGGGTGATGAGTCCCTTGCCGGTATTTGGAGCGCCTGCCAATCCAATGATGGCGCGCATGGGACAGCAGCAGCAAGGACAGGATCCCTGGATATTTATCAGCGAGCTGAAGAATGACTATACGGTGAAACAGGTGGAAATGACTGCCGACAAAATCGATGACAATGTTAAAGTCCTCGTAGTCATTCATCCCAAGGATATTTCCGACACAGCGCAATTCGCCATTGATCAGTTTATCATGCGCGGCGGCAAGCTCATCGCCTTCCTGGATGCAACCTCGTTGGTGGACAAGAACGGCTCGAATCCGATGATGCAATTGCCAGGAGGCGGGTCTTCACTGGACAAATTGTTCAAGGCCTGGGGCATTCAATTCGAAAACACGAAAGTAGCCGCGGACCTCAATTACAAGATGCAGTTAATGGGGAGAAATGGTCAGCCGACGGATGCACCCGCATTCCTCTCCATTCCGAAAGAGGGAATCAACGGGGATGATGTCGCGACCAGCGAGATCGACAATGTCTGGCTGCCGTTCTGCGGCGTTTTCAGTGGCACTCCCGTTTCCGGATTGAAGGAAACCATCCTGTTGAAGACCACCAAGGATTCAGCTCTGGTGGATGGGGTGATGGCAAGTCTTTCCGAAGACAGTGTGCTTAAAGACTTCAAACCCTCAGGCACGGAATATGCCCTCGCAATTCGACTCAACGGCAAATTCAAAACGGCTTTTCCAAACGGAAAACCTGAAGATAAGAAGGACGACAAGAAGGAAGATAAAACCGCGCCCGCTCTAAAATCTGCGGATAGTCTTAAGGAAACCAAGGACGAAAACGCCGTGGTTCTTTTTGGTGACGCCGACTTTATTTATGACCAGTTTGCGGTTCGACAAACGCAGACCATTTTCGGACGTTCCCTTGAGGCCATGAATGGCAATCTGAGCATGGCTCAGAACCTCGTCGAAAAGCTCGCCGGGGCCAGCGAACTCATCGACGTTCGCAGTCGGGCGACGATGAGCCGTCCGTTCACCCGTATTCGTGAAATGGATGCACGGGCTCAGAAGGCTTTTCAGAGCAAGATCAAGGGGCTGGAAGACAGCCTTCAGGAGACGCAAACAAAACTGAACGAATTGCAACGTGGCAAGGAAAACAATGGCCAACGCTTCATCATGTCTCCTGAACAACAAGCAGAATTGGATAAATTCAAAAAGAAGCAGGTTGAGGTGAACCGTCAGTTAAAACTCGAGAAAAAGCAGCTGGCTCGCGAAAAAGAGGGACTGCAAAATCGACTTAAATGGAAAACATCCTCGGCATGCCAGTTGTCGTTGTGATGGCAGGTCTTTGTATCGCAGTGGTTAAAAAGAAACGGACATCAGCAAAATGAATCGGAAAACATTTCTTATTCTCATAGTTCTGTTGGTTGTTTTGGGCGCAGCTGGGTTGTTGCTTCGAAATAGTCACCAGCAGGAATCCAATAGCGGTGAGCAGGGCTCCGGCCAAAAGGTGTTGGGCGACAAATTTGAAGTAAACGATGTCGCGCGTCTCGCCATCAAACAGGGAACCAGCGAAGTCAACCTGGTCAAGAAGGATGACCTTTGGCGTGTGAAGGAACGTAACAACTACCACGCGAGCTTTGACGCCATTCGTGAATTTCTGATGAAAGCAAAGGACCTCAAGGTGGTGCAAAAGGAAGAAATTGGTGCGTCACAGTTGCCCCGCCTGGAACTCGCCTCCGGACCTGGTACATCTGGCGTCGTAGTGGACTTTAAGGACAAAGACGATAAAAGCCTTAAGGCACTCACTTTGGGTAAGCAGCATTCCCGCAAGCCACAGCGCGAAACTCAATCACAATTCGGTGATGAAGGGATGGCTGATGGGCGTTATGTCATGGTTTCAACAGATACAAAGAATGCGTTGCTCGTAGCAGATCCATTGAGCAACGTGGAAGCGAAACCGGAGCAGTGGCTCAATAAAGCCTTCTTCAAAATTGAGAAACCAAAGTCCATCGTTGTGGAATTTCAGAACAGCACGAATTCGTGGAAGCTGACCAGGGATTCTGAAGCTGGTGAATGGAAACTGGCAGACGTAAAACCGGGAGAACAGCTTGATTCTGGAAAAGTTGCGGGTGTCTCCAGTCCGTTTGCGTCGCCTTCTTTCAACGATGTTAATGTCAGTTCCAAACCTGAAGAACTTGGATTGGACAAACCAACTGTGGTGACGGTAAATACCTTCGACGACTTCACTTATGCGGTAAAAGTAGGCAAGAAATCGGGTGATGATTATCCTATTGCTTTGACCGTTTCTGCGAACCTGCCTAAGGAACGCACGCCAGCAAAGGATGAAAAGCCTGAAGATAAGGATAAGAATGAGAAGGCTTTTAAGGAAAAGCAGAAACAGCTTGAAGATCGCCTGAAGCAGGAGAAGGCCTTCGAAGGCTGGACTTATCTTTTGCCTGCCTGGAATGTCGATCCGGTGCTCAAGGACCGAAAGGATCTGATGGTGGATAAGAAGGATGAGAAGGCGAAAGACTCTGCCAACTCATCGGATTCCAGTTCGGCTGCCGCATTAGCGCCGCTGGCACCCGAAGTTAAATAAGCACTGTTTGGCCATTAACACTCTTCGGATAGAAAATATCCGTTCGAAGAGTTTTTCTTTTAGGCCCAGGTGATGCGGGGAACCAGAGGGTACTTGGCTTGAAGTCGCACAATGAAGAAGAAGAGGCGCATACGCCATTGCATTTTCCAACCGCCTTCCAGTTCTCCGGCAAGGGCTGCGTTGACCGCGGCTACCAGGTTAAACTTTTCGCGCGGTTCGAAAAATATGTCCATGAACGGTTTGGTGTAAAAATTTTCCACCATTTCCCAGTAGAATCGCATGGAAGAACGGACGCGTTTCTCATAGGCCTTCATCAAACGAGAGCCGTCATGGTGGCCCTCGAGTGATTTGATGACCAGTTGAGCCGCGAGCTTTCCAGAGAACATGGCCAGATAAACACCAGCGGAGAAAATTGGGTCCATGAAACCGGCCGCATCACCAATGCGGATCAATCTCTGGCCGGTAAAACTCTTGTTGGTATAGGAAAAGTCAGTGGTGGTTTGGAAATTTCCAGCCGATTTTGCATCGCTCATCCGTTGAACCATGGGTTGGCTGGATTGAACAATCCGATTGAAGATTTCTGCTGGCGATTGCTTTGCCGCGGCAAACTCCTCCTGATCCATGACACAACCCACGCTGGTCTTTTCCCTGGAAATTGGAATCAGCCAAAACCACTTATTTTCAAGACGAACGATCACGGTATCACCACCTCTTTCACCGGGATCAACTTTGACACCTGTGAAATGGCCAAAAACAGCGACCTTTTTGAGCTTGGGATGAAACTGGCGTTGGCCATCCTGATTGCCCGTGACGTTGCCGCGTCCACTGGCATCGATCAGGAATTTCGCTTTGAAAATTTGTGACTGGCCTGACTGGTCACGAGCATCGATGCTTACCCCACAACAATCGCTACTGTATTTGGCCACGGTCCAGCCTTCACGAATCTCTGCACCTGAACTGCGCGCATGCTTCATCAAGAGATGGTCGAAGGCTGCGCGTTCCACCTGCATGGCCTCCGGTTCACGGGTCATTTTGCCCTGGCGGAAAACGAAGCCAATACTCTTCGAACCATTGCCAATGTGAAATTGAGCGCCGTACTTCTTAACGAAACCGGCGGCTTCCAAGGCGGGTGAAACACCCATTTCGCGAAAAATCTGTTGATTATAGGGTAGGAGCGATTCGCCGATATGAAAGCGGGGGAAATGTTCCTTTTCCAGCACCAGCACGCGTTTACCCGCTTTGGCAAGATAAGTTGCAGCGGCACTGCCTCCAGGGCCGCCACCGATTATCAAAGCGTCGTAAGTCGCTGTTTCCATATCGTCGAGAGAATCAGGCCTGACTTGCTTCTGCTTTCTTCTTCTGAATTGCCTCCGCGATGGTGTTTACGGTATGCAGGATGTCCTTGGCGGCTTCCTTGCTGACGATCTTGACGCCAAAGTTTTTTTCCAGCGCCACCACCAGCTGAAGCGCGTCCACTGAATCCAAGCCGAGGCTTTCAGGTCCGAAAAGGGGCTGATCGTCTTTAATCTCGTCGGCGGTGATCTGAAGCATCAGGTTCTCCACCATCATCGACTTAATCCGTTGTTTAAGGATTGCTAGTTCTTCCATGTGTAAAATTAAAAAATTCCGCCATCTACCTTCAATACAGAGCCTGTGATGTAACTCGCTTCAGGACAAGCCAGAAATCGCACCGCGGCCGCGACTTCCTCAGGGCGACCAAAGCGCCGCATGGGAACCTTCCCCTGGGCAGCTTTGCGTTCGTCATCATTCATAGCACGAATTGCTTCAGTTTCAATATAGCCGGGGCAAATGGCATTTACGGTTATCCCGATGCGAGCGACTTCCTTGGCGAGCGATTGGGTCATGGCAACCACGCCTGCCTTGGCGGCCGCGTAATTACTTTGTCCCGCTGGAGCCAGCAGAGCGCTGAGGGAGGCAATATTTATAATGCGTCCACTTCGTTGAGATATCATCGTATTCATGACTGCTTGGCATCCGTGGAATACGGAGTCGAGGTTGGAGGAAATCACCTTGTGCCACGATTCGGCGGGCAGCGTAGCCAACAGTCCGTCCTCGTGAAAACCGGCATTATTCACGAGCACATCCAGGCGCAAGCTTTCGCTAGTGATTTTAGCGACGGCCTGCTGCCAGGCTGTTGGTTGAGTGACATCGAGTTGAATCTCGCGGCAGCTTCCAGGAAATTCCGCTGCCAACGCTTCAGCGCGATCACGACGACTATACACCCCCAGCCAGACAAAATTGTCCTTTGATTCCTGCAGAAAAGAACGGGCAATGGATTGACCCAGTCCGCCGTTGGCTCCGGTGATTAGTATAACTCTGGCTGTCATGGTTCAGAAGAATATCAGACACCCTTGGTTGCGGTAAAGTGGGCGCCGATGGCTTGTTGATTACAGCCCAACACGCTCACGCTGGCTGCCGGGTAAAGATCCATTCTCAGTGCCTGGATTGCATGGATGCATTGCCAACTGGCTGCCGCCATCAATCCTTCGCCCAAGATACTCTTTGGCGAAACCCGCGCACCGTTCCAACTTTTCCAGGCGGCGATTTCGGGGGCGTCAATTCGAGGAACGCCCTGAAGACCATCGCAAAGGAGATGATCGGGTGAGCAGGGTGGCAGTTGCTCGGCTACGCGCTGAATGGCCTGGTCTCTCCGGTGGTCCCTTGAAAAGAGATGGGAGTCAGTTATGGATCGCAACTCAACCGATGAGTTTCCCGGAACACCTGCTTTCAAATAGATTGCACCAGCGCCGTCGCTAAGAATGATTTTACGAGAAAAATGCCTGAATGCATCGGAAGTTAGCCAATCACATTCTTCCCCGGCCAGCACCAAACATCCGTCCACATTCCCCTGGGCAAGCCATTGAGCGCCCAAAGCCAGGCCCTGAAGAAACGTTCCGGGATCACCGACAATCGAGTAGTTCATCGACTTCGTCCCGAGCAGGGTGGCGATATGACTGGAGGGAGCATTAAAAACCGTCTCGGGAAAAATCAGCGGGCTGGCGGTTGAAGGATCTTTCACCGTCTCGTCAAAGAAGCGTCGAGTGTAGTTAACGCAGCCCGACATGACGCAGAGCACAATACCCAATCGTAACGTGCCGTTCCTGACTAATGCCAGGTCGTCACCCAGAGCTTCCAATGCTGCCGAGACGACATACTGGGTTATTGGGCTGGTGCGTCGCAGCCGTGCATGACCCATGAAGGAGGGTTTGGGATCGGCCGAAACCACTTGCCGAACTGTGAGCGGGTTTGGCCAGCCTGGTCGTGTCAGGGGTTTTACAGGGATTGGTGCAGCGGCATGAATTGCATCGCAAAGTTGCTGAACACTCCATCCTGCAGGCGAAACGGCCCCACAACCGGCAATGTAAATCCTAC
The DNA here is from genome assembly GCF_000172555.1 of Pedosphaera parvula Ellin514. Taxonomy (NCBI): domain Bacteria; kingdom Pseudomonadati; phylum Verrucomicrobiota; class Pedosphaerae; order Pedosphaerales; family Pedosphaeraceae; genus Pedosphaera; species Pedosphaera parvula. Next base: position 155,687 of record NZ_ABOX02000011.1, on the reverse strand, counting down.
TCATGACCACCTCCGAAAAATGAGTGTGGCATTGGCACCGCCAAATCCAAATGAGTTGCTCAAAACATATTCCAATCGGGCGGTACCAGGTTCTCGAACTATGGGAAACTTACAGACCGTGTCAGGGATTTGCAGGGTTGAGGTGGGTGGCAACCATTGGCCTTTCAGAGCCATCAGGCAAATTATGGCCTCGACTGCTCCCGCGGCACCCAACAGGTGCCCAATGCCCGACTTCGTTGAGCTCACCGGCAAAGTAGCAGCACGCTCTCCGGCCCAGCGGCGAATCGCATGCGCTTCGGCACCATCATTCAGAGGAGTGCCGGTACCATGAGCATTGACATAATGGATGTTGGAAGGAGATAAGTTCGCCATGTGGCTCGCAGCATTCATCGATGCCAGAGCGGCATTTCCTTCCGGGTGTGGTTGGGTCAGATGATGCACGTCAAGGGCTGAACCGTAACCAACGATTTCGCCCAAAATACTGGCGCCACGATTTTGAGCATGGTCGAGAGTTTCAAGCGTTAAAATGCCCGCCCCTTCACCCAACGCCAGGCCGTCACGATTTGCATCAAAGGGGCGACACTGAGTCGTGGAAAGAGCCTGGAGAGAGTCGAAGCCGGCAAATACAAGTTGGCTGAGAGCATCGAATCCGCCGGTGAGAACCCTTTGACTATGACCTGCGCGCAACAGTTCCCAGGCATGTCCGATGGCGTTCGAACCGGAAGCACACGCGTTGGCAATGATGGTCACCGGACCAGAGAAACCAAAGGCATCGGTGAGGGAGAGCGCCTGGGTTTGCGCTTGATATTGGATTACCCGTGAAGGCTGGCCGCGATGATTCCGAGGAGTGTTAAGCGCCTGACGATAATAGTTTTCGCCCAGGCCCATGCCCCCGCTGGTAGTTCCCAGCACCAAGGGTAAGTCACAGGAAGGTTGCCAGCCCGATTGCCGCCATGCCTCGTGAGCGGCCAGGAGCAGGAGTTTTGTGGCTCGATCCAAACGACTTTCCTGCCGGGAGCTGAGTCCAGTGGCAGGGAGTGATTTAGGCAATTGCACTTCGCCGCCTGATTTGACCCGTTGTCGGGAAACATCAAAAAGAGATATTGCATTCATTGCAACTCGGCCCGTGCGGAAGCCTTCGGCGTTATTATCCCAGCCAAGGCCGAGGGAAGTGACGATACCTGCGCCGGTAATGACGACGCGCGGAGGCGGACCAGATTTTTCAGGTGAGGGGAACAGCACTTAAAGCTCTCAGTTTTTCTTAATTTTGAATGATGCTACCGAACTTACAGGCTTTAAGTCAAAACTTCTCAACGGTTTATGAAGTTGTCATAAGACGGCATTTTGCGTATTATGACTTCATGATAACAAGCAAAACCTATCTACACCAGAAACTACTGACGTGCGTGGTAATTTTGTTGGGACTGAGTCAAATCGCGCGCGCGGCTGACCTCACAGCCTTTGATTTGATCAAGGAAGGGAATCGCTATATTGGCGAAGAATCAAAGGACAAAGTTGTTCAAATTCGTTCAGAAAAATCAGTTGGATCTCTGACCCCTAACATTTGGTACATTGTTTATTACGATCCAGATGCTACTTTCAAGGCAACCCAGGTAAAATTCGGCGCAGGTAAGAAATTGGAGTTAAAACACCCCATGCGCATGCTCGAACCAGTTACGGGTGAAGACAAAAAACTGGATCGCAAGAAAATGAACGTGGATTCCGACAAGGCTTTAAAGACCGCAACGAGCGAGCCTTTGCTTGCGAATCTAAAGCTGACAGCCTCGCAAATGTGGCTGCAACGCGGCGAAGAGGGCCCGGTTTGGAAAGTTCGCCTATGGGCAACAAAACTCAGAAATCCTGAGCGGGATGCTGACGTCGGCGATGTTTATGTATCAGCTGATGATGGCAAAGTCGTGCGCAGTGATTTGCATATCAACAAAGTCGATTAAGGGAAAATAATTCCAGATGGCCGCGCCAACCAGGGGAAATGTTTATGATGTGGTAGTTATCGGCGGTGCGTTGTCTGGTGCGTCGACCGCAATCCTGCTCCTGCGCGAACGTCCCGGGCTGCGGATTTTGATTGTTGAAAAATCCGCGGCTTTTACGCGCCGGGTAGGGGAGGCGACAGTTGAGATCAGTACCTACTTCCTTACTCATTCCCTGGGGCTCATGCAGTATTTGAATGAGACTCATTTGAATAAGCAGGGCCTAAGGTTTTGGTTCGCAAATGAGCAGTCGAAGACACTGGCTGAGGGCAGCGAGATAGGCGGCCGCTACATGGCGCGTGTGCCGGCTTTTTTAGTGGATCGTGCCACGATGGATGAAGAGGTGCTTCGCCGTGCCTGCGGGATGGGGGCAGAGCTGTGTCGAATGGCCAACGTGCAGACAGTCGAATTGGCAGCTGGTGGCAATCAGAAAATCAGCATTAAATATCAGGATCGACTGGAACAAGTTGAGTCACGGTGGGTGGTTGATGCCTCGGGGGTGGCTGCGACTCTGGCGCGCCAGCAAGGGTGGTGGAGGGCCAATACCGAGCATCCAACAACCTCAGTATGGTCCCGCTGGAAGGGCGTAAAGGATTGGGATGGTATTGATCTCGCGAAAAAATTTCCCTGTTGGGCGAAGGCTTGTTACGGAACTCGAGGAACAGCCACAAACCACTTGATGGGGGATGGCTGGTGGGCCTGGATGATTGCACTCAAAGGCGGCGATGTAAGTATTGGCGTGGTATTTGATCAGCGCATTGTGAACTGGCCGGAAGGAGGATCCATGGGCCAGCGCCTGAAGGAGTTCCTGTTAAAACATCCCGTTGCCAGGGAATTAATGGCTGATGCTGAATGGACTGAGGGCGACGTTCATTGGCGGAAAAATCTTCCATACTTGAGCACGACCTTCGCGGGTGACGGTTTTTCGTTGGTTGGCGATGCTGCCGGGTTTATTGATCCGTTTTATAGTCCGGGGATGGATTGGATCGCCTTCACCGCCACATGTACGGCGCAGTTGATTTTGGCGCAGCAACGAGGGGAATCAATTGCCGCAAAGCTCCAGATGAACAATCTTAACTTCAGCAACTCGTACAAGCGTTGGTTCGAGGCTATTTATCAGGATAAATATGAGTATATCGGGGATTATGAATTGCTTCGCCTGGCTTTCCTGATGGATCTTGGTTGTTACTACCTTGGAGTGGCTTCCCAGCCTTTCAAACGGGGAGTTGTTGGATTGACGGAACCTATATTTACAACAACGCCGTCAATTCCATTCTATTATTTCATCCGCACCTATAATCGGAGATTTGCGAAAATGGCCCGCTCACGGCGAGCCCGGAACTGCCTTGGAGCAAAAAATAATGGTCGCCGGTTTATGTTTAAAGGCTACAGCTTTGCTCCCGGTAGTGCCATGCCTATTGTGAAGGCTATCGCCGGATGGGGATTGTTGGAATTGAAGGAGGGTTGGAGAACCTGGTTCCAATCGAAAAAAAAGGTGTCTGCGGTTCCTGGGCCCATGCACGATACAGCCATTGTCAGACCCTCGCCCTAGTCTCTACTTTTGCCCGACTCTACCTGTCAGTTTAATCTTTCTCCAACATCAGGCTGCTGTCGCGATCGTTTTGGCTGCGCATGAGTTGGAGCCAGCTCTCGTCTTGTAAAAGGCAGCAAGCCCCTGGCGGGAAGGTTTTAGACCTTCGGCTGCGATTGCATTTAGAATGCGTTCCTCGGTCATGATAAACCTGTCCCGTTTATAAAGCAGGTAATCGCCGCGCACATCTGAAGGCGTCATATTAATCGTAACCAGGTTAGCACCGGTTCGCAGACCCCGGCGGTAACCGCTGCCGGGCTCTGCGAGATTTAAAGCACTGACCGCGGGGATGACCCAGTCTGGTTTCATCAGACGCAAAGCGGCCATGCAATTTAAGGTTAGGTCAATGCTTGCAAGAGGTGACGAGGAAAGCGGAGTTTCATCGCCAGGTATAAAAGGACTGACGCTACAGCCATCCAAAGGAAGTGTTCGAGCCAGCGCAAAATTTGAGAGGAGTTCCTCTTTCGTTTGCCCGGGAAGCCCGGAAATAAATCCTGAACTCACCTTCCATCCTGAAGCAGACAGACGGCGGATGTGCTCGATTCGCTCCTTGTAAGTTCCAGGTGCTGTCATTTTCGAGTAGAGAGCGGGATCCGCGATCTCGTACTTTATGATGTAAATGCCAGCCCCGGCATTTTTCAGTTCCGTGTAAAGCGAATCATCCAATGTCCCCAGACAGACGCTGATGCCCAAGGGCGTCTCGCGTCGAAGCGTGTTGATGAGTGGCAGTACGACCTCTCTGACCACCACGGGATCTTCGCCTGACTGTATGTTGATGTCAGTAATGCTGGCGGGACGATGGTGAATAATCAACTCCGCCAACTTATCGTGATCGGCCCGGAAACGCGCCAGATTTCGGTTGTCGCGGCGCATGCCGCAGTAGGCACAGTTTTCGCGGCAGAAATTGGAAACCTCCACGACTCCTCTTAGGAACACCGCGTTTCCAAACTGTTCGGCAGCAATCTTTGTTGCGCGTGAATGTAGCGCTTCTTGTGCTTCACCTTGAGACCAAATCTGCTCACTGGTTGGCATCATCGCATCGTAAGTCACTCCGCAAGTAAAAGGTGTACAAGGAAATATCGCAAACCCTAAATTGACTGCGAGGGAAACACCCCAGATGGGGAGGGGAATTTACCTCCCGGACAAATCATCGATAAATGTGGCGAAATCACTCGACACTGCCGGTGCGTTCCCTAGCTTTTGCGCATGAATTGGCCGGTTGAATGTATCGTAATCATTCCTTGTTTGAACGAGGGAGCAACCATTTCCGGTCTGGTGGAACAGGTGAAAAGGGTTTTGCCACATATTGTTGTCGTAGATGACGGCTCCAATGATGACACCGCCCAAAACGCCAGAAACGCTGGTGCCCAGGTGATTCGGCATGAGAGAACACTTGGAAAGGGTGCTGCATTACAAACAGGTACGAAATATGCCAGGCAAAAAGGTGTTGGTTGGGTGTTAACCATGGACGGGGATGGGCAGCATGCCCCGGAGGATGTTTCGAGTCTGCTTTCCGCAGCCGAGGAAGGTGGCGCAGATCTTATTATTGGGAACCGAATGGCCGATACTCACACCATGCCCTGGATAAGAAGGATGGTGAATCGTTGGATGAGTGGACAGCTCTCCAGACTGGCCGGTATTTCCATTCCTGATTCACAGTGCGGATTCCGTTTGATGCGGATGGAGCCATTATCAAGTTTATCCCTTGAGACAAGCCATTTTGAGATTGAGTCAGAAGTGCTCTGGGGCTTTATCCGCAGAAAGCTTCTGGTAAGGTTTGTACCAGTAAGGACTATTTACAAAGAAGAACGGAGTAAGATTCACCCGGTGAGAGATACCATTCGCTGGCTGCGCTGGTGGCGACATGCTCGGAGAAGCATTCGATCACGATGAAGTGGTTAGCACTTTCTTTGCGCCTGGAGCATGATTCTTGTGCCTGCGTACAGCCAGACCTTTGCTTCGGGAATGCCAGCTTCGTCGGCAAGGGATTTCCAATCGTTGACACGCCATCCTCTTTTGACGGAAAGAAGAGCATCTGATCTGAAATGAGCTGGCACTCCGGAGATTCTCAAAATAGCCTGCATGGCGAGGTAAAAAGCCAGGTTCCGATGCAGGTCGGTGATCAAAAGCAGCCCTCCAGTGGTTCTCCAAGCCTCTTTAAAATGGTTACGCACCTCTGAATCTGCCATGAAGTGGTGTGTCATTTGTGAGGCAATCACAACATCGAATGATTGTTCGCGGAAAGGCAACGCAAGCGCAGAGCCCGCGACACAACCATCAGTTCCAGAAAGTTTAAGCGCGCGAGGATTTAAATCAAAATTGGTGACTTTCCAGTCCCAACCCATTTCCGATGCCCATCCAGCCAGTTGTTTGGTCAGGAAACCATCTCCAGCACCAAGATCCAACAAGGAGAGTTTCCGGCATCTGATTTCCCCCAGAAAATGGGGCACCAAAGTCTGGAAAGAACGGGCAAGCATGAAAAGACGGTTAAAACGCCCGAGAATTCGATAACCCTCAACCAGATCAGCCTGTGGCCGGTCAGGCTCATCGAAATATTCTGCTTGCAGGGTGCGGCGTTTCAAAAACATGCTCTTGCTGTACGGACACAATGACTGACACACAAGCTAAAGTCGCTCCGCAACATACTTTGTTGCGCCGGGTGCTCACCCGCATCCTATCGTTTCTGATTTTTGCGGCAATCGTTGGATGGATAATTAATTTTGCGATTCATTTTGCGAACAAACCTGCCGGGCCGGCGGGATTTGCGCGCGGCATAGTACATGGGGCGTTAATGCCGGCGGCCCTTCCCAATCTTGTTATTGGAAACGATGTGCCAATCTATGCAGCCAACAATACTGGCCGAACCTATAAGCTCGGCTATACCGTGGGAGTCAACGGTTGCGGACTCATTTTCTTCGGGGTGTTCTTTTGGCGCGTGAATAGATGGCGGAAGAAGCAATTATCGGGCGGAGCGCAGGTCCTGAAGGACAGGGGATCTCCTTAATTATCGTGGTTATGGATTGTGTATCCATACTTGCCATTTTTGCAGGTTAAATTTACCTTTCGCCTCCTTATATGGAAAAAGTCGTCATTATTGGGACGGGTTGTGCCGGATTAACCGCGGCTCTTTATACTGCTCGTGCCAACCTGCAGCCATTGGTATTGACTGGTTTGCATCCCGGTGGACTCCTGACGACAACCAGCATTGTCGAAAACTTTCCAGGGTTCCCTGAGGGCATCGATGGCTACGAATTAATGGTCCGCATGCAGAAACAAGCCGAGCGCTTTGGTGCGCGCATCAAATTTGCCACGGTGGAGAAGGTCGATTTTACCAAACAGCCTTACACCCTCATCATCGATGGTGAAACGGTGCAGGCGGAAACTGTGATTATCGCCAGTGGCGCCGGGCATCGCCACCTTGGACTCGAGAGTGAAACCGAGTTGGAAAAGAAAGGGGTGACATATTGCGCGACTTGCGATGGTGCCTTGCCGATGTTCCGGCATCAACCTTTGGTGGTGGTGGGCGGGGGCGATTCCGCCTGCGAAGAAGCCATGTACCTGACCCGGTTTGCTTCCACCGTTTATCTCGTTCATCGTCGCGATTCCCTTCGTGCTTCAAAGATCATGGCCGATCGGACTCTGGCGAATCCCAAAATCAAGCCAGTCTGGGATTCTGTCGTTACGGAAGTCATGGATGTTAAACAGGACAAGGTGACGGGTGTTCGGCTGAAGAACCTTAAGACAAACGAAGAAAGCAAACTGGATTGTGCCGGCGTGTTTGTGGCGATTGGTCATGTGCCAAACACACAGCTTTTCAAGGGGATCATTGACATGGATGAGGCCGGTTACATTCTCCCAAAAGAGGGAACCAGGACTAATGTGGAAGGAGTCTTTGTGGCTGGTGATTGCGCCGATCAGGTATATCGCCAGGCCATCACGGCCGCCGGTCAAGGATGTGCTGCAGCGATCGAAGCGGAGCGGTATCTCGCTGCCAGGTCTGAGTAAAACAGATTCTTCACCCAAACCACATGGATATTCAGATATCAGCTTCCGAGCTCGCCGCCAAATTGCAAAAAGGCGAGAAACCTTTGCTGTTGGATGTTCGCGAACGGGAGGAGCACGAGTTTGTTTCGCTCCCTGATTCGACACTGATTCCCCTTGGCGAGATTATGCAAAGAGCGGCTGAGATCGAGTCGTGGAAGGGCAAGGAAGTGGTTGTTTACTGTCATCATGGAATGCGAAGTATGCACGCTATTTCCCGGCTTCAGATTTTGGGTTTTACCGATTTGCGAAATCTGCATGGCGGAATAGATGCATGGTCGGTCGAGGTCGATTCCTCGAAGCCGAGGTATTAATTCCAGTTTACGTGGTTCCCAAGCCTTATCATTCAATTTAAAAAATTCACTCCCAGGTTTTTGCATATGGATAAGTTGGACAATGAGATTAACGATCTAAAAGGGTTCATAGCCGATTTGAAGGCGGATCGCGCCGCCCAAAAGGAAAAGGAAAAGAAAGAGTCGTGGACTAAATATACCTCAATGTCGCTGGTTTTTATCGCGGTGCTTGCGGCCATTGCCACACAGTGGGCCGGCAAGTATTCCAGCCGCACTCTGGTTGAGTTGAACAATTCAACTTACGATCAAGCCCAAGCCTCTGGTGAATGGGGTTATTACCAGGCCAACTCCATTAAGCAGAATTTATATGAAGCCCTGCATGAAATAGCGCCGAAGGAGACGATGGCCGTCGATTCAAAAGGCTCGGATTTATTTAAAACAAAAATAGCCAAGTACGAAGCCTTGAAAAAGGACCAGAAGGAGAAAGCAGAGGTCTTACAGCAGCAAAGAGACGAAGCAAAGGCGAAGGCGCTGGATTCCAGTAAACATGGCAGCGGCATGGGAATGGCAACCTCAATCTTTCAAATTTCCATTGCCATGGGCTCGATCTGTTTGGTTACGAAAAAGAAATGGCTTTGGTATCTGTCGTTATTGCTCGCAGCAGGCGCCACGTGGCAGATGGTAAGCGTTTGGATGCATTAATTTCAGACCACCATTTTGTAACCAACACCATGAACGGTGACCAGGTGCTTCGGTTCAGCGCCGTTATCACCGAGCTTCTTTCGGAGTTGAACAATCACCTGGTCCAATGTGCGTGTAGTGCCGTAATAGCCGTAACCCCAAACGTCGTTTAAAAGGCGATCACGGGAGAGGACCTCTCCAGGGTGGCCGTGAAAGAGCTGGAGCAGTTTTAGTTCTCTGGCGGTAAGTTCTTCCTGGACCTTTCCTCGTCGCAATTCAAAAGTTCTCGGATCGATCGTTGCGTCACCAATTGTGAATGATTCTTTTCCTATCGATTCTGCCGCAGGTTTCTCTATCCGGCGCAACAAGGCCTGAATGCGTGCCAGCAGTTCACGGACGCCGAAGGGTTTCGTGACGTAATCGTCCGCCCCCAAATCCAAGCCAATCACTTTGTCAATCTCCTGTCCCTTGGCTGTGAGCATAAGAATGGGAGTATTTATTTTTTTTGCCCGGAGTTGTTTGCAGACATCGTATCCGCTTAGACCTGGAAGCATGACGTCCAGCACGATCAGGGCAGGGTGCAGCCGATTGAAGGCTTCCATCGCTTTATCGCCCCGATTACACAGGGCAACCTCATAGGATTCGCTCTTCAATACTTCTTCCAATCCCAAGGCGATGTGCGGGTCGTCTTCAATGATGAGTATCCGGGTTTTCATGTTTATTCCTGAATGATGGGCAGTCGCAATGTAAAGCAACTGCCACCGCCTTCACGACTCTGATTGATTACATCGCCGCCATGAGCTCGGGCTATTTGACGGGCCAGAGTAAGCCCCAGGCCAGAGCCTTGTATGCCACTGCCCAGGGAGTCATGAGCCCGATAAAACTGCTCGAAGATTTTATCCTCGGACCCTTTCGGAACTCCGATTCCACGATCCAAGATCTGGATTTCCGCATAAGGTAATGGTTCCTCCTTGCGATCCAGTATGATCGACACCTCCTTATTCTCAGCGGAATATTTTTCAGCATTGGAAAGCAGATTGACGATGACCTGTGCCAAGGCGTCGCGATCACCATTCACAAAAACAGGAGCATCCGGCAGGCTGGAATTGAGTTGAAAATGATTCGCTTCAAGATGATGGCGGTAATTTCCCGCCAGTTCAGTGATCAGTTCCAGCAGGTCGAGCTTTTGGATGCTGTACTTCTTTTCGCCTCGTTCCATGCGCGAGAAATCGAGCACATTGTTGATGAGGCGCGTTAATCGGGCCGCTTCAGCAGTGATGATATGAAGATAGGACCTCTGCTTTACAGGGTCGGCAATTCGTCCTTCCGCCAGTAATTCGGAGAACATGCGAATCGAGGTAAGAGGTGTTTTCAGCTCGTGCGATACGTTGCTCACAAAATCAGTTTTTTTCCGGGCAACGGCAAGCTGGCGACGAAGGTCGGTGACGATCAACAAACTTCCAAAGCCGATGGCACAGACTAAAACCGCAATCAATAGTCCCAACGTCAGCTTGAGAGTCCTGGCAGATTGACTCATTTTGGCCGGGTCGAGCAAATAGACGGCAATTTCCCAATGGGGCAGGGCTTCTCCAACTTCAGTGGCTACAAAAGGTCTTTTCCAAACGGTTTGAAATTTTTCCCGGGAGGTAGTTACCGGCCGGGCGTTGTCATCCAGCAAAGCCACTGCAATCTCGTCGCGCAGGGCGGGTTCCAAATGATCGATGATCGTTTTGAGTTCCTGCTTGATCCTAAGCAAGGAAAGCTGAGATCCAAAAATCATTTGTGGCGTTCCGGGAGGGCGATACCACACCAGGACATTTAAACGATTATCCACGAAGCGGGCAATGGTGCCCTCCGTAGCATCACCAACCAGTTGACGAAACTCAGCTTCCGATGCGGAAACCTTGGAATACAGTTGCGAGTCGCTTTCGTTTTGTTGGGATGCCTGCTGTTGGGGCATGACGTTGCGCATGCCCTGGGACTTTAAAGTGTTCTTGTAATCAACAGGGCTCGAGGAATTTTGGCCTAAATTGAGGAAATTGTTGCCAAGTTGCGGCTGCTGTTCCGGTTGCGATGAATTACTATAGTTTTTGCCCAAATTATTAAGCTTGCTTGCATTCCAATAAACCTCGGCACTTTCAGAGTTACACAAGAATTTGCTGTTCTGTTCGCGAAAGGTCCGTGCCGTCGGACTGGCATAGGGAGTGGGGCAAAGGATATTGCCTTCCAAAGTAACCACAAAGCCAATTTCGCTTATGGACCAATTTGTCCGGAGTCTGTCGTTAAAGGAAGTGGGAAGGGTTCTGGTTTTATCTTCAGCGAGTAACGCTTCCACCTGCTGTCCGAATTGATGTTGCATCTCAGCCAGAACGTTCTCCGCATCCTTCGCCAGGCCGTCTGTTACCTGTTGATAAAGCAGGGATTGCTGACGCTCGATGACAAATTGCTGGTCGCGTAAAGAACGTACTGCCAGCCAGGCAAGAACGAGGCTGGGCAGAAACACGGCGGCAATAAATACGAGCGCTACTTTTTTCATGGCACTCGGGGTGATAGTCGGAGGTTTTCTGCCATTAGTCCAGTCTGTGAGCAGGACAAATTAATCACTGGCTTTCACCTTGGTCAGGAGCGCCTGCAGCCGGGAATTGTCCATGTTGGTGAAGGAAATGCTTTCGAGAGCCTTGTAAAATGCCGGTTCAGCAAATCGTCCCAATTTCTTCAGTGCGGCTTGAGCTTCGTCTCCTGCTTGCGCATCACCTTGACCGGCTTTAAGCAGTTTGGCAGCAAGATTATGTTGAATGTCAGGCGGAATTATTTCAGCGCGGCCCACCATAACACGAACGAGTTCCTTCGGTTGGGGCTTGATGGTGATGGGTAAGGTGCCATCCGTCCATGGTCTTGGAAGAATGTACAGCACCCTCATGCCTTCCTCCTCCAACCAGGAATCTTTCCAGGTGTTTACCATCGCTTTTGCTTCCTTGGGAAACAAACCTTGCGCAACCAGGGATGATGCCAACTCTTTGGCTAAATCCTTTTTGAAGGTTTCCATGGGTAAGAGGCTGGCAGCTTTGTCGAAGGGCACAGAGATGGATTGGTGCGGCGCCAGGCTGGCAAGATGACTAAACTTTCCGCTCTGGCCGCTTACCGTAATCACAAAGAGATGGGGGAGAGCCGAAGCGTCATTGTTCGTAAGCGTGATGTGGTCCTCAGAAGGCATGGTCACTTTTAGAGGTGTGGCAAAGTTGCCCACCCCACGGTAAAAGAGAAATTTATCATATTCATAAGCTGAGTTGGTAGGCGAAAGAGATCGAGTCCGAGCCAACAGGGAATCAGTCGCGCGGGCGGCAAAATAATGACTTCCCGAAGCATCGGTAAGCAGTTCTGAACTTGCGCCTCGTGATGAAGCTTTGGGACTGATTTGGATGTTGGCCCAATGGGCCATGCTATTGGTTACATCCTTTGCCCCAAAGTAATCAGCCAAGGACACGTTTGTCAGCGCCCCAACTTGATGGATCATTCTGTCGGCTGATGTTAAAGTCGAATTTCTGGGCACGAATGAAGGGCCTATCTCCGCGACTTGAGGGTACCATTCTGTAATAATCCCGCGCGGAAACTGAACAGTTACGTCCACAGTTTGTTCCTGCTTGCCGTAGAAGTATATCACGGGGGTTTCCATCCGTTGCAGGCTCATCATGGAACCTTTGCCAAATGCGAACAGCCCACCTGCCTGGAGGTTCAATCCTGGCTTCGTCCAGTTATGCACGAAGCCTGGCAGCTTCGAGGTTTGCAATGGTTTCCAGCTCAGCAATATACCATCTCCCCCTTGCACCGAGGTAAAAGTGCCCCATTCATGAACCGTAATATCATCTTTATGGCTGCCCATGAAACCAGCGCATGCCAATACAAGACTGCAGAGTAACGACGCGCAGAAAAGTTTTGCTTTCATACCTCAATGTAACTTGCGGTTCGAAATTAGATGTCATCAGCCGGTAAATGAATTGTAAAAAAAGTGTAAGACTGGATGGAACGAAAAAGGGCGCCTTGAAGGCGCCCATATTGCTGAAGACTGGTTGATGGTTTACTTGCCCAGCAAATGCTCAATGACGTGCTGGTCCAAGGCCTGGTAATCACGATCCGCAATCATCTGTCTGGCTTTGGATTCGTTGTAAGTGCGAGCCTTCTCCACCAACTTAAGGAAGGTGCGACGGCTGTTATCCAGATGCGCCACCCAATGTTCCGGCTTGGTGGTGCGGAAGGGGTGAACATCGAAACAGACATACTCGCCATTGCTGCCATATTTGTTTTGCTCCAAGACGCGAACCTGGTTAAAGGCGCTGCGCAGGTTCGTGCTGCCGAATGGTTTGTCCTGGTCAAATTTCAAGCCGTTCTGATCATTCAAATGGAGGGACCAAAGCTTGTCGAACGACATGGCAAAGGCAATTTCGTCAGAAGGATCCAGTCCAGCCAATGTGCAGTGGGCGCTCTCGATCAAAGCTCCGACCCGTTTTGGATCACGGGTTTGTTGAGCGATGGCCAACGCATGGCCAATGGTAGGAACATAGGCGTGGTCCATGGGCTCATTCGGCTTGGGCTCAATCGCAAGTCGGATGCGCTTGTCGTGAGCAAGCATCTTGTCCATTGCTTCAACCAAATACTCCACGCCCTTGCGGGGATTCTTGGATTCGCGCACGTAAGTACCTTCGCGGGCGAGCCAAAGCACGATCAAGTCGGTATCAAGGATACGGGCAATATCGATGGTTCGCAGAGAACGATCAATGGCATATTGGCGATGCTTGGGGTTGTTACTCGTGTAAGCGCCATCGATAGTGTTGGGACTAAACCAGAGTCGTGGCGCCACCATTTCGGCGGCAATACCCTCGCCGTCCAATTTCTTTTTTAGCTCCCTGGTTGCCTTGCGGATTTCTGCTTCCGATTTGGAGTCAATATCGGGCACAGCATCATCGTCATGAAACATCATCGCGTCAAAACCCAGACGTTTCAGTTCACCCAGTTTCCAATCGAAAGTTTGAGGCGGGCGGGTGGTGGGGCCATAGGGGTCCCAACCTTCGCTGAGATTCCAAGGTCCGAAACAAAATTTATATTTTTGGGACATAACGTGCCGAGAAAGTAGCGAGGTTTGCGCAAAAATGGAAAGGGAAAATGATTGGAATGCGGAGTCAGATTGATAAATAGTTGTGGAACAAATTATGGCTACTGGCAAGGAATTGGAGTTCAAAAACAAATTGGATGTGTCTGGACGCGTGTGTTTTCTGAAGGGCACTGGCGATCTTGCGAAGCTCAGCATCACGACGAAATGGAGTTCTGCTGAGATTTATCTCCATGGCGCTCATATCACTCATTTTAAAAAGAAGAATGAAGAACCGTTGCTCTTCCTAAGCCAGGAGAGCCGATTTGAGGAAGGCCAGGCCATTCGAGGAGGCATACCGATAATCTTCCCATGGTTTGGCGCCAAAGAGGGATTTCCGGCCCACGGGTTTGCGCGAGTGAAGGATTGGGTATTGAAGGAGATCGTCATGACTCGCGAAGGCAGCGTGGAACTGCATTTCAGCCTGCCCGACAGCGAAAAACCGGAAGGGGTTCCGTTTGATTTGGACTATACGGTGTCGGTCGGTGAAACTTTGCGACTCCGGCTGATTGTCATAAACAAATCCCCGGACAGAGAGTTCGTTTATGAGGATTGCCTGCATTCATACTTTAATATTGGAGGCGTCAATTCCGTTGGTATCAGTGGCCTCAAAGGCGTGAATTATCGGGACAAGGTAGCGGACTTTGCGGAAAAAACCGAGACGGCAGAGATCATCAAGATTAGCTCCGAGGTCGATCGTGTTTACATGGACACATTGAGCACTGTGGAAATTCATGATCCTGCCCTTCGCCGAAAAATCCGGATTGAAAAAGAAAACTCCACATCGACGGTGGTTTGGAATCCGTGGATTGCCAAAGCGCAGGCATTGCCGGATTTCGGCAATGAGGAATATCAAAAAATGGTCTGTGTTGAATCGGGCAATTTGGGAAAAAACAAGGTAAGCCTTGCACCCGGAAAATCCGCCGTTCTGAAGGTGGAAATCTCCAGCAGCAGCAGTTTATAATTCCCAACGGATCATTTTTTCTGCTTTGGTGGATTGCCTTTCCACTCAAGCACCTGATTCTCTGCGAGCAACTGCTGTTGCAATTTCTTGAGGTCGATTTTTTGCAAGGCAGCATTTTCATCAATGGCTTCGCAGGCTGCAGCTGCCGATGATTGCCCCAACACCATAAAGACCGGCTCCATGCGAATGGAACCATATGCTATGTGAGAAGAGGCAAGGCAAATTGGGACCAATAGATTGTCACACTCGGTTGCCATGGGAATGATTGAACGGTAGGAAATGGGGTAGGGAGGGAAGCCGCCGACTTGCACATCGCCTTCGTTTTCCACATGCCCATTCTTCACAAGCCGCTGGCAATTGTGCGAATCCATTGTGTAGGCAGCCAGGCCAATTACATCTTCGGCCTTAATCTCGCCGCGACAGTTGTGTTCCGTCATCACATAGTCGGAGATCATGCGCCGCGCTTCACGTATGTACAATTGATGTGGCCATCCTTCGGTGTCGCAAAACTCATCCTTCGCCAGACCCCATGATTGCATCTCTTTGCGAAGGCTTTCCGGCAAGCGTGGGCTGGTGGCGAGAAAATGGAAAAATCCACGGGTATAATCCTCGTGTTCCTTCCAGATCTTTGCACGCGTCGCATAATCTGCATCCGGGTATTCGTAATCCGCGCCGATAAAGTCGGTGGAGAAGGCACCATTGTTGTTAATATCTGTCTTCCCCTCGGGCATGGGCTGAATGTGCATCAATTCACCGAGCTTGGGCGATTTGCCGGCAGCGATCTGGGCTTCGACATATCGCGCCAATAATTCGTAACGGGCAGGATCGTAGTTTGGAGGCGGGGCAATTGGACGCCAGTTCGCAGGGTTCTGAGTGATGCACATGCGGAAGTTGTAAGCTTGTACTGCATGATCACCAGCTCCAGGCATGCCTCCATCGCCAGGTTGAACTAAAGGAATCAACCCGCTCGATGATTCACCACGTTTTACATAGGGATCAACTGATACCCCAAACTGATGCTTGGGGGTTGTTGCGCGCACGCCATTCAGGGTTTCCTTGTACTTCGAATTTGCTTCGCGACCCACAGTGTATGAAACTCCCGCTTTGGCCATCAGGTCACCTTCATAGCTGGCATCGATGAACACCCTGGCGCGATAAGTTTTGCCGTTCTCCATGGTGAGCTCCGTGATCCGAAGGCCATCCTTTTTCACATGGGCAAGACGTTGCTGAAAATAAACCGGCACCTTCGCCTCGTTTACGAAGTCGAAGAATATTTGTTCTGCTACGCTGGGTACAAGTTGCCATTGTTCTTCTTTTCCAAAGCGGCGGCCCATCTGACTATAAAATTCGCGGGAAATGCCACCGATGGCTCCCTTGTTACCAATATCTGTTTGACTCAGGCCACCCGAAGTCATGCCACCGAGGTGGTTCCCAAACTCCGTCAGGACTACCTTTTTACCCAAACGG
Organism: Pedosphaera parvula Ellin514; assembly: GCF_000172555.1. NCBI lineage: Bacteria > Pseudomonadati > Verrucomicrobiota > Pedosphaerae > Pedosphaerales > Pedosphaeraceae > Pedosphaera > Pedosphaera parvula. The sequence goes on along the minus strand of NZ_ABOX02000011.1, from coordinate 139,519 downwards.
CTGGCCTCAACAGCAGCGACAACTCCCCCCGCAGTTCCTCCGTACACACATATGTCAGCATTGATGATTTCAGCGGCTGGCAGACTGCCGGCCAACAGGCAGCCATAGAGCGCGATAATTTTGAGCATAGATACAACTTACTTGCGCGGGTTCTGCTTCGGATTGCCCGGGGCTGTTCCAGGTGGATGAACTGTGGCTGCCTGGTCTTTGAGGCCGCGGAAATTTCCAGCTTCGCAGCACTGAACAAAACCTTCAGTAACGGATTTCAATTCCTCCCAGCGTGCACGAATATTACTGGCTTCTTCAGGCGTGATTTTATTATCAGCCACTGCATTTGCAATGACCGCGAGCAAATCGGCAAACTCCTGGATGATTTCGTTCGTGGCAGGAATCAGGAATTCCGGATGCGGATTGTGGGTCTTGGGATTCTTGATGAAGAATCCACCCGAGCGTTGGCAAATCCATTGCACGATCCGTGGGTCCCCGCTGCAACGTTGCAACGCTTCAATCCGGTCCAGGGGATTTGAGGTGCCGCTGCCGGCTGCCTCGTCTGGCGGTTCAGCCCACTTATAGATCATCGAAAGGGAAAGCCCCAGTTCAGCCGCGACCTGCTTGGCGCTGCACTTCTGGAACACTTCACGCAACAACTCATGGGATTGCATAGGCATCAAAATGCTAAGCCCTGACTATCTTGGCAAGCGTGAAGGAGGGATTATAAACGAATCCTGAGATTATAAGTGCGGACATTGGGATGCGTTTATATCGTTTTTCCAATGGAACATGGCTGTTTGGCCCAAGTGAATAAACTTGCTGGGTTTGCAGGTTTGGCTCAAGAATATGTACGGAAATCAAGAGGCTGGTAGCTATGGACTCAATTATTTATCTTATCTGTCTGGGTGTCGGTCTCGTATTCATGCTGGTCACCGCACTGCTCGGTCATGTGTTTGGCGGCGGGCATGACGCCCATGTGGGCGGAAGTCATGGTCACGCGGAGGCTGGCGCGGATTCCAGTGATATGCCGGGCGTTTCTGCGTTCAGCCCAAGCATGATCGCCGCCTTCATAACGGCATTTGGCGGGCTGGGCATCATCTTCAAACAAATTCCTGCGACCCAAAGTCCATTTATCAGCGCTCCGCTTGCCATTGCGGGAGGTTTTGCCATCGCTTACATGCTGCTGCTGTTTCTGCGACAGGTATTCAAAAAGACGCAGAGCACGAGTGAATCCAAAGTTGGTGCTGTTGTGGGTGCAGCCGCGCATGTTATCAGTCCCATTCCTGAGAACGGGGTGGGGGAGATCGCCTACGTACACGGGGGCACGCGTTACACAGCGCCCGCGCGTGAAGACAGTGGCATGCCCATTCCGAATGGCAGAACTGTAAAGGTTGTTCGGATAGTTGGTTCTCAGTTTTACGTCGTCGCCCTATAAGCAATAAACATTCATGCATATTCTCACCCTTAATCCAGCTATGAATCTGTTCCCCATGTTGGCTGATCTCGGTTCCGTCCTGTCCGGTGGAAAGATTGTGATATCCATTTTGGCCATTGTATTGGTCCTGATGGTGGTTTTGGTTACCTGGTTCAGCCGCTATACAAAAGTTGGCCCGAACCAGGTGCTGGTTGTTTCCGGACGTCCACACAAAGTCATCGAAGCGGACGGCACTGTTGCCACTCGTGGATTTCGCATCGTTAAAGGCGGCGGCACCTTCGTGCTGCCGGTGGTGGAGAAGGTTGATATTCTGTCACTGGAGTTGCTAACCATCGACGTGCAAACGCCCGAGGTTTACACGAGCAAAGGCGTGCCAGTGAAAGTAGACGGGGTCGCGCAGATCAAAGTCAAAGGAGATGACATTTCAATCGCGACCGCAGCAGAACAATTTCTTAGCAAGGCGACCGATGAAATCAAAAACATTGCCACCCAAACTCTGGAAGGGCATTTGCGTGCGATTCTCGGCACGATGACAGTGGAGGACATTTACCAAAACCGTGATGCTTTTGCTTCCAAAGTGCAGGAAGTTGCCGCGGGGGATATGGCCAACATGGGCTTGTCCATTGTGAGTTTCACGATTCGGGACATTCGTGATTCACAAGGCTATCTGGAAGCCTTGGGTAAACCTCGTATCGCCCAGGTAAAGCGGGATGCACAAATTGCGCAGGCGGAAGCGGACCGTGATGCCATGATTCGATCCGCTCAAGCCACGCAGGCAGGCCAGGAGGCTAAATTCGTGGCTGATACCAAGATCGCGGAAGCGCAACGGAATTATCAATCCAATGTGGCGCAGTACCAAGCGGCAGTTAATCAGAAGAAAGCCGAAGCAGACCTCGCTTATGACCTGCAAAAATTCAAAACGGGCCAGTTGGTAAAGGCGGAAGAAGTGCAGGTCAACATTATTGAGAAGCAAAAGCAGATCGAACTGCAACAGCAGGAAATTTTACGCAAGCAGCGTGAGTTGGAAGCCATGGTGCAGAAGCCGGCCGATGCCGAACGTTATCGGGTTGAAACATTGGCGAACGCGAAGAAATTCCAGCTTGAGACCGAAGCAGCGGGTGCTGCTGCTGCTACGAAGGCAACGGGCTTTGCCAATGCTGACGTGGCGAAAGCGACTGGTATGGCTGAAGCCGAAGCGAACAAAGCGCGCGGTCTGGCTGAAGCCGCCATTATTGAGGCTCAGGGAACTGCTACAGCCGAAGCCATGAAGTTGAAGGCCGAATCATTCAAGCAATACAACCAGGCTGCCATAATCGAAATGATAGTGCGCATATTGCCTGAGGTCGCAGGCAAGATCAGCGAGCCTTTGTCCAAGACTGAGAAGATTGTGATCATCAATAGTGGGGATGGTTCCGGGGGCGGAGCCAGCAAGCTGACCGGGGATGTCACTCAGATCATAAGTCAACTGCCTCCTGTGATCGAAAGTTTGACCGGCATCAAGTTTGAAAAGTTACTGGAACAGGTGCCTGCTCTCAGGAAGGCGATGGAAAAGGGCAATTCTGAAAATAACGAGGAGAAGACTTAGAGGCCAGAGGGAGGGATTGGTCTGAATGTTCGTTATTGAGCTTACTCACCTTTTGGGAGCGGTTATCTATTTCTTTGCTGGACGGGCATGCAAGGTTTAAGCTTGCACGGCACCAGAGGAAACCTGGTTTGCCTGGAATGCTGGGGTAATGCATGTGTAGATCCTGGAAACCTAGATGCGCACCTCGTCACAAAACGAAAGAACTTTAGCAGTCGAGCGTTGGCTTCGGAGGAGATTGAGCCTGGAGGCATTGCTGAACACAGGGTTGTCGTTTGTTTCGCTGTTAGGGAGCCTTTTGGTTCTAGGATTTATGTTTCTGGGTGCCTCTTTATTGTTCCTGTTGTTGCTTTCCTTAATGCATCGCGGGAGACCAGCTTCACCCGTAGCTTTCGACCATACGCAAATGCAAGCGTGTGTCTTTGCCGGCATATTTCTTGGGTTGCTGTTTGTGGGAAGCGCTCTCACCAAAGGGCAACATGCCGCTGATGTGCGGTTTGACATGAGGCGCAACGCACGCGGTGAAAGGATTTTTTCAACCTATGTAACGACTCCATGGAAGGATATAGAGGATTTGTTGTATCTGGGGCCGCGACTGTTCCTGGCGACTTTTGGACTATTAAACACCGCTTATAAGCAACTGAGCCTGGATACCAGGGCATGTGCAAAAATTATTTGTGTCCTTTTATCCCGCAATTCCCGTTTTTCCTTTGAAGAGGTGGAGATGAAAACCGGCATTGGACATTCGCTTGGAGTGTTTGCCCAACTTCATAACATTGAAGGAGTGGTATTCCTGCCTTCGCATCCTGCCGGCATAAGCCTGACATCCGATCTGCGAAGCGAACTATTCAGGCTCTTTCCCATTGTTGAGGAGGCAACCCAGGAGGACCGTTCGGAAAACCAGCAAAAATCGGAAGCAGACTCTGCCACTGTTGATGACCAGAAAAGCCCTTACTTCTTGCTTGGAGTCACGGAAAAAGCGACGTTGCAGGAAATTAAATCCGCGTACCGTAAAAAAATTAAAGAATGTCATCCTGACAAGTTTAACGTGTTCGGTGATGAGTGGCGGCGGATGGCCGAGGAACGAGCGAAGCTTTTGAACGCCGCCTACGAAAGCGTTATGGCAGGGCGATCTGGAATGAATTAAAATTAAATCGATACAACCTATGCGCCTTTTTGAAGCCATCGTTGAAGCCAATCATCGAGCCATTGCCGGAGATAAAGCGGCAGGCTTGCATCCCTTGGAGCATTCGGAGTCACTGCCAATAGCGGGATTGACCTGCATTGACGCCCGTTTAAACGCGTTTTTTCCAGGAATATTAGGAGTGCCGAACGAACAGTTTATCTGGCTTCGTAATGCCGGGAATATCATTACGGGAGCTACGAGCAGCACCATTAGATCGCTCGCATTAGCGTGTGCGGTCAAAGGAGCCAGGGAGATTGCCATCATCGGACACACGGATTGCCAGGTTTGTAAAACCTCGATGATGCAACTGACCAATGCCTTTCAGGCCCTGGGAGTGAATCGTGCGATGCTGCCGGAGAATCTGACCGAGTTCTTCGGACTGTTTGCCAGCGAAAGGCAAAATGTAAGCAAAGCGGTTGATTTTGTGCGCCAGAGCCCGTTGATAGGTCGCGGGATTCCTGTGCACGGGCTCCTGGTGGATATCAATACAGGCAACCTGGAGTGGCTCGTAAACGGATACCAATCACTGGACACGACCAGCGGTTCTCCGTTGCAGGAGGCTGTGGATTTTGCAAACCAAAAGATGGATGCATTTAAAGGTCTTGAGGATTTCAAGCTCGGGGAGATGAAGTTTCCCGAAAGCCAGATCGGGGAGGTGGTCACCAAGACTACGAATTTGATTTCTGAGGAAACGAAACGGGTGGAATCAAAGGTTAATGAAATAAGCGCTCCTCCACCAATTAATCAAAGCAATCCCAGACGGATACCGATCCCTCCACCGATACGACCCAAGTTTAAGATGCCGAAAAAGTAACCATTGTTTTCCAAAAGAAGTTGCCGTTACAATTATTAACAAAAGCGTATGCTGACCATAAATCATGACAAACCAGGAAAAAACTAAAAAACCGCGCGGCTGCTTTTTCTACGGTTGTATTGTTTCCCTGGTGTTTTTGATACTTCTTGGCACCGCAGTGTTTTTGGGATTCCGACTGGCTTTTAAGCGCATTAATTCCACTATTGCCGAATATACTGACTCCAAGCCCATGCCACTTCCAAAGTCCGAAGTGTCGGCTGCTGATCGTGAAAGTTTGAAAAAACGAATAGCGGAGTTCAACACGGCAGTGACTTCACAATCAAATACTCCGCCGCTCATTCTGACTGGTCCCGACATTAATGTTCTATTGGCAAACTCACCCGAGATGAAAGATTTGAGGGATAAGTTTTATATCACGGTTTCCAACAATCAGGTTCGTGGCGAGCTGAGCCTGCCTTTGGAGAACATTTTTCGAATCCCCTATGTAGATACAAAAGGTCGCTACCTGAACGGCAGTGGTTTGTTCCGGGTCTTTAAGACCAATGACGATTTATTTATTGGCCTGTCCTCGGTCGATGTGAAAGGCAATCCGCTGCCGTCGCAATATATGCAACAGCTTCAGCAGGTAAATTTTGCTGAGAGCTTAAATGAAAATCCCACGAATCGGCTTTATATGAAGGAATACGAGAGGGTTGAGGTCACCAACGGCACCGTGGTTATTTATCCCAAACAGCATTGAGGCGCATTATGGATATTAAACTTGTGGCCAAGCCTCGCGTTAAGGCATCTGGTTGGAGGATCCGCTGGAGCGCGTTGGTGTTGTTGCTGCTCGTCCAGGTATTTCCTGTGCTGGGAGCTGATAAGCTGATTGGAACCGTCCCGCCAGAATGGGAAGCAACTGATTGGATCAACTCTGCTCCATTAAAGCTGGGTGACTTAAAAGGCAAGGTGGTTCTGGTGCGCTGGTGGACAGCGCCAACCTGTCCTTTTTGTCGCGCGACTGCTCCGGCTTTGAACGAATTTTACGAAAAGTATCGTGAGACCGGGTTGGAGGTGATTGGCTTTTACCATCACAAATCTGACGAACCGCTCACGCAGGACTGGGTTAAAAAATATTCAGGAGAATATAATTTTAAATTTCCAGTTGCGATCGACCGAGACTGGAAGACATTGCACCGATGGTGGTTGGATGCTGAAAAAAGAGACTTTACCAGTGTCAGTTTCCTTATTGATCGGAAAGGCGTCATTCGATACATCCACCCCGGCGGCGAATATGTCAAAGGCGATAAGGACTATGCTCGTTTGAAGGCAAAAATTGAGGAGTTGTTAAAGGAGCATTAGCCCGCTTCACCGGGCTAGGGACTGGGGCCGAAAATTCTTTCATGTTCCTGCATGGCGTAGCGGTCCGTCATTCCGGCGAGATAATCACAGATGGCCCGCCGCCTGCCTTCCTTGCGCATCCGCTTGCGAGCTTGATCGCCAATTTGCTCAGGATGCTTCAGGTAGTAATTAAATAATTCCTCCAGCATTTTGACGGCGCGCAGGTTGGGGCCGTGAACCACCGGATTGTAATAGAGATTCTGGTAAAGGTAATCCCGGAGTTCAAGATTCAGCTCGCGTCTTTCGGGGCTGTATTGGACGAGAGATTTGGATTGGAGCCTTACGTCATCGGCGCTCTGCACTCCGGCGCGTCGGATTTTCTCTTCTGTGGTTTCAACCACATCCTTGACCTGCATGTCGATAATGCAGCGGATAATAAAGTAACGGCGGCATTCGTCGGCCAAATCACCAAACTGCTTTTCCACGGTCCGTGTCGCCTGGCGCCAGATGCGGACATCCTTGTTCAACTGTTTTTCAGAGAGCAGGCCCGAATCCAACCCGTCATCCAGATCATGACTGTAGTAAGTAATTTCGTCAGCGAGATTGGCCACCTGCGCCTCCAAGGCAGAGGATTTGGCATCGAAACCCTTGCGCTTGCTGGGATGATCGTAACTGGTGTAGTGCTTGATCAAACCCTCGCGGACTTCCCAGCTCAGATTCAAACCGGGGAAGAGGGGATATTTCTGTTCGATTTCTTCAACGATGCGCAAGCTATGCCGATTATGTTCGAAGCCGCCATGTTTTTTCATCAGGCGGTTCAAAACCACCTCTCCTTTATGACCGAATGGAGAGTGTCCCAGGTCATGAGCCAGGGCAATCGTCTCGGCCAAATCTTCGTTCAACCGCAATGCACGTGTGATGTTTCGCGTGATGGCAGCAACTTCAATCGTGTGAGTTAGACGCGTGCGGAGATGATCTCCCGTGCCGTTCAAAAACACCTGGGTTTTGTATTCGAGACGACGAAAGGCCCGTGAGTGGATGACCCGGTCCCGGTCACGTTGGTACTGGGTGCGCCATTCAGGCGGAGCTTCCTTGTATTTGCGCCCACGGGAATCGGCACTGAATTGGGCGTAAGGAGCCAAAGTCTGTTTTTCAATCTGCTCTAATTCTGCACGCGTACGAGGCATAATCTTTGAATTCTTCCTCCAGACCAAAATTACCGGAGTTTAACTTGTGAATGTCCGCATCCTTCTATTACTTGGCACCAAGAAGATCCTGAACGGAGATGCCGCGAAGTTCAAACAAACGGCGGATAGTATCTTCGATGAGATTGTTTGGACAGGAAGCTCCAGCAGTAATTCCCACTGTAATATTTCCGGAGGGTAACCAATCGCTGGTTTCCACTTCCTTGCCAATGTGCTGATTGTAATGGAAAATTACCTTGTCTGAAACCATCTTCGCAGCGTTCTTGATGAAATAGGTTGGAAGTTTGGCCTCACCCATTTCGGCGAGGTGCGAAGTATTCGAGGAATTATATCCTCCAATCACCAGCAACAGGTTAATGGGAACGCGCAGTAACTTTTCAAGCGCATCCTGCCGATCCTGCGTCGCGCCGCAAATCGTATCGAAAAAGCGAAAATGCTGCTCCACTTTATCAGTACCGTATTTTTCCGTCATCGCATTGCGCAAACGACGTTGGACTTCCTCGGTTTCGCCACGCAGCATCGTGGTCTGGTTCGCAACACCGATGGCCTGAAGATGCACGTCGGGATCAAAGCCTTCCGAATAGGCACCCTTAAACTTGTTCAGAAATTCTTCCTTGCTGCCACCTTTCAAGATGAAATTGCAGACGTAATCCGTCTCTGCAAGCGTGAAAACGACGAGATAATGTCCACCACGGTTGGTGGTCTGGGAACTGGTCGCCTTGGTTTCCTCGTGCCAGGCTTTTCCGTGAATGATGCTGGTTACGCGATCATTGGAATACTGACGAACACGCTTCCAAACGCTCATTACGTCTCCACAGGTTGTATCCACGAAGCGGCAACCTTTAGCCTGAAGCTTTTCACGCGTGGCAACTTCAGTCCCAAAAGCAGGGATGATAACAATGTCATCTTTTTTAAGATCATCCACATCCGCGTCCTTTTCCTTACCGGACAAAGACTTGATACCCATGGCACGAATTTGGTCATTTACCTCGGGGTTGTGGATGATTTCTCCAAGAATGTAGATTGGCTGGTTTGGAAAGACTTTGCGGGCTGCATACGCCAAATCAATGGCTCGCTCGACGCCGTAGCAAAAACCAAATTCTTTGGCGAGTTTCACTGTTAATCCACCCGCGGACACGACGTTGCCGTTAGCACGAATACGTTCCACCAACTCACTCCGATAATGGGAAAGTACCTGTGCCTGAACCGCCTCCATAATATCCGGACGGCGAAGGTTGATTTTTTGTGGCGTCGAAGGCGCTTCAGTTGACATACTTAGGAGACTCTAACATGCATAAAAAGCGCGTCCAGTGGAAAGCCGGTTGCGAATTTTTGAAATATAGATTGCGTAACCGCGCGTTTTGGTGATTATTAACACCCCGATACATTATCGGAGCGTAGCTCAGCCTGGTAGAGCACTTGGTTTGGGACCAAGACGTCGCAGGTTCAAATCCTGTCGCTCCGACCACTTTCTTCTAAAGATCCGTTTCTGCGTTTTAATCGATTGTGCAAATTGTTCCTCGACGCGCAGATATACTTTTACTACCGCTTGCTCCTACATTTCAAAATTCGAAGAAATATTCTCAGTCTGATTAACTTACCAGACTCTCGGTTGGTTTGGAAGGTTCGCTGACAGCTCTCTACAGAGTAATACCCTCCCTATGGAATCGTTGACTATCTGGATGGTGATAGTCTTCAGATCGTCACCAACAGTTGGCTTCACAACACATTCCGGATGGCTATAAGGAATGGGCGAGCCTGTGCCTGACGGAACCATCAACACCACCACCTGGGTTCCAATTGACAAGGCCAAGTGCAGAAGTCCTGTATCTCCACCGATAACGAGTTTTGAAAGTTTTATGATCCAAGACAGGGTGCGAAAGGACTCTCCGATACAGACAGGAAAGCCTTCGGCTTCCACAGCTCCGAACAAATGTTTCTCCTTCATTCCCCCGGAGAAAATTATTTGAACTCCTTGATTCCTCCAGTGCTTTGCAACAGCCAGGTAATGTTCCAAAGGCCAGTTCTTGTGCGCCGCACTGGTAAATGCCTGAATAACCACTGTCGGCTTCAAAGGATCGAGCTGGTTGCGGGCAAAGAATTGATAAGCCGCGTCCTGGCCTTCTCCGACTACTGAAAGTTTATTACAAACGGGAGCTGTTTTAAGTCCGAATTGAGTCAGTAAGTCGAGGTTAACGTCGACCGGGTGCCGATGATCCTGTCGTGGAATCACTTTTGTATAAGCATGGCGACGAAATCTATCGCCTAAAACCCAGGCCCAACGTTCATTCGCCCCGGTCAGCCGGGTTAGCAAAGCAGTTTCCCCATAGCTTTGGAGATCTATGACCAGGGAAAATTTCGCTCTGCGAAGCCGCCCCAGCAGGTTCAACATGGATGATAACGCACATTTCAGGTCGCCACGTTTGAACACTGCTCGATCAATTGACCAGACTTCGTCCACGCCGTCGAATTGCTCCACAATGGCACGGTTTTCCTGGGAGGTAAGATAGGTGATCCGAGCCTTGGGAAAATTGGCGCGGAGCAGATGCACGGCGGGAATGGTGAAAACCACATCGCCCATGCACTTTAGCTTGATCAAAAGAATATTTTCCATCGAGTTTAGCACATCGTTCCTGGGCGCAATTTAGGTTCCTCGACGGAACCATCGCTGATAATAGTCGGCAGGGGGGAATTGTAAATGAAAGTATTCGATATTGAAGTTATCGCAATGCAGGTATTTTCGGAATGAATTGACGTGGCATAAGTTTTTCCGCAACTATCTACGGCCAAAATGTTGTTTCGTGCTTTTATCGCCCCTAACCTACTACGGGGTTGTCACTGATGAGTGCGCCCGGTGTTCATCGTCCCCGCAACGTCGGTTGGGCTCGAGCCGCGTCCTTTCTCTACGGTGACTGGGGCACCAGCAAGGCCTACGTTATCGGCCTGGCTTTTCTAACTGTTCAGTTTTCGTCCTTTCCAATCATCCTGGCAGTTTGTCTGTTCACAGGTTTGGTGGGCTATAATTACATTGTAGTTTGCAAGCACTTCCCGGATGGCGGGGGAGTTTATTCGGCGGCGCGTGACCAGAGCAGAGTGCTGGCGGTGTTAGGTTCCCTGCTGCTGCTGGCAGACTTCATAGTGACGGCGGCGTTAAGTGGATGGGATGCCATGCGCTACCTGCATGTGCCGCCGCAATATGTAAAGATCTCGACTTTGGGTGTTATCGTTCTCATCGGATTTCTCAATTATTTTGGTCCCAAGCACAGCGGCAGCCTGGCTGTTTCCCTGGCCATTCCGATGGTTTTTGTGGTGGTGCTGATCATTCTGCTGGCCCTTCCGCATCTGACCTTTCAATTCATGGATCATGGAGCGAGACTGGTAACCAAAGCCAACTGGGTCGCTTTCGTTGGTGTAATCCTTGCTCTTAGCGGTGTGGAAGCAATTGCAAACTTAACCGGCGTCTTGAAGTTGGATGAGGGATCAAGTCATGAGGTGCCGATTGTGGCTAAAACAGCACGCAAGGCGATTCTTCCAGTCGCAATCGAAGTAGTATGTGGAACAGCTCTCCTTGGATGGGCGATGCTTTCCATACCACCAAGCTACACTCCTGAAATTAAGAAGAATTACGAAGTCATGCTCAATTTTCTCGGTGAGCATTACGGTGAACTGACCTGGAATCAATATGGAGGCGGGCTCTTCGGCTGGAGCGGTGCCTTTATCGGCCATAAAGTGGGACTTCTCATCGGCATTGTGGTGGGACTGCTGCTCTTGAGCGCTGTCAATACTGCCGTCAGCGCCATGATTGGGCTCATTTACATGCTCGCCCGTGATGGCGAAATGCCGAAGTCCTTCACCAAATTAAATTCGCATGGAGTTCCGTGGGCACCTTTGTTCATTGCGGTTGGACTGCCACTCGTGTTGACACTTTTCACAGAGGATTTGGATTCCCTGGCCGATATGTATGCCATCGGAGTAGTGGGAGCCATTGCTGTAAACCTGGGTTCCTGCTGGTACAATAAAAAGCTTGGGCTCAGTTGGTACGAGCGTGCCATCATGGGGATCACGTTCCTGATGTTGTTCGCCATTGAAATCACTATTGCAAAAACCAAGCCGGCAGCATTGTTTTTCGCGGTTTGTGTTGTAGGCATCGGCTTTGCGTTGCGGGCGTATTCAATGAAACGAGCAGGCTTGGAAACCCTCACGGTGAAGAAGGAACTGGCTGCGGCCGTAGTGCCAGAAAGATGGGAAAATATCCGTCTGAATTTTAGTTCTTCCGGACAATCCGTCATGGTGGCTGCGCGTGGGATTACTCCGGTACTCCGATTCGCGCTGGAGGAATCGAAGTTGAGGCAGGGGCCATTGTACGTTCTCTATGTCAAGGAGCTGGCAGTCAATCTTCCTGGTCCGGTTGGTACTACCGAACGCCCCCGTTGGCAGGAGGATCGGCGTGCCGCTGAAATTATGTACGGGATGCTTGAGTTGGGCCGCGAACTCGGAGTGCAGGTGGTTCCCGTATATACCGTCAGCGACAACCCTTCGATGTCCATTTTGGATTTGTCAGCGACACTGGGAATCGATTTGCTGATTTTAGGTGCGCCACATCGTCAGACCCTGGCAATGCTCCTGAAGGGCAACGTCGTAACGGAGGTTGCCAACAATCTGCCCCCCAACATTCAGTTGGTGATTCATGGTTAAACTGTTTACGCCGTTGCTAGTGAGTGAGTGGTTTCAATAAAAGCCACGTTCCCAGGCTGAAATAAAACAGCAGCGTAAGCATGTCGGTAATCGCAAGTGTGATTGGCCCGGCTGCGATCTTGGGATCTAATTTGCAAGCATGGAGCAGGGATGGAACGCTTAGGCCGAGCAAGCTTGCCATAAACAGGGATAGAAGAATGCTGGTTCCAATCGCAAGGCTGGCCATTGCGTCTCTCCTCCAAATCCAAACAATCAATCCCACCACCAGTCCGCAACTCAGGCCAATCATCAGCGCGGTCTGGAATTCGCGTTTTAACGTTTTCAAATACCATCGCAATGTTGGTTGTGTCACCCGTAAAGCCTGGATGGTCAAGCTCATGGATTGGATGCTGACGCTTTCACCCAAACCCAAAACCAGCGTCAGAAAAAAAGCCAGGATCAGGCTTTGAGCCAAAGTCGCTTCGTAGGCACCCGCGATCAGGGCGCAAACAGTGCCACTCGCAATGGTGGTGAGCAGCCAGGGGAATCGAAAACGATAAGCCTTGAATGGTGAGGCGCCTCGAATTTCCCAAATGTGAAAACCCAACGCTTCGAATAAATCGTCGCCTTCCTTCGGTTCCGGCATGTCCAGCACCTCCTCGGTAAACAAATTAATATCCACCATCCCCACCACGTGACGTTCTGCATCCACCACGGGAAATGCGAGGAATTTATGCAGCGCAAACAATTCGCACGCCTCCAACAGAGTTGCGGTGGATGGAATGGCAATAATGCGGGTTATCATCAAGTCCGAAATCCTTTTCTCCGCAGGGGAGGTTAAAAGCCGCCGGGTTGGCAGTACACCCTGCAAGCGCCCGTGCTCGTCGACCACATAAAAATAAATGATTTTTTCTCCTATGCCTTCCTGACGGATTGTGTCCAATGCAGCCTGAATAGTTTGTTGCTGCTTGAGCAATGGGAAATCCCTGCGCACGTGCAGCAGGATCGGCTCTTCCAAATGTGCTTCTTCCCGGGTCATACACTTCAATCCTATTGTCGCACAGGACCCGAACCTTTCAAAACCTCCATTGCCAGGCATTGATCCTTAAATGCCTTCGTTCAGCCTTGAGAGTAATTATCTGCTGCCCCTATTAAGGTTCAAGGTGTCTGCTCGTGGCAATTGGAACCTTATACAACACCCGCCAAATGTTCAATTGGCATGGCGAAAGAAGATGAACCAAACAATCAAAATCATTGGCAACATGAAGGGAATTGTGTGCCGCAGGATATAGCCCCCGAATGTTGGGGTGTGCACGTGTTGTTGATCGGCAATGGCTTTGACCATGAAGTTCGGGCCATTGCCAATGTAGGTGTTGGCTCCGAAGAAGACCGAGCCGATACTGATGGCTAGAATTACTTTTGGGCTTTGAGCAAGCAAGAGATGAACATCATGGGTTCCGGTGACTCCAAACAGTGCATTTAGAAAACTTAAATAAGTCGGTGCGTTGTCGAGGACGCTGGAAAGAGTTCCACTGCCAAAATAGAATGTGGCAGGTGCGGCGCCACAGATTTTTGAGGCATTTGCCGCCAACCAATCCAGCGCTGGCAGCATGGTGGCGAAAATGGCAATGAAAAGGATCGCGACCTCCTTGACTGGATTTAAGTTGAAATGATTCGCTTCGTGAACCTCCTTTCGGGTGATGAAATAGGAGGCAGTCGCGGCGGCGACCATCAGCATCTCACGCAACAGAAATGGGCGGCTCACGAATACGGCTGCGAAAATTATGGCGAGGAAGAGCAGGTTGGTGGTGCCGGTGATAGTCCACTTTTCATGCCCGGTGAGATGCTCACGGACGGGCTTGGGTGCGCGATGATAGTTGTGGGAATCAACAAAGTAAAACATCACCAAAAGAATGCCGACTCCGGTCAGCCAGATCGGCCAGCCTTGTAGCATCACCCACCAGAATGGCACTCCACTGAGGTAACCGAGGAAGAGCGGTGGATCTCCCACGGGGGTCAGACAACCACCCACATTTGAAATGATGAAAATAAAAAAGGTGATGTGATGAGTCGTAATCCGGTACTTATTCATCCGAATCCATGGTCGGATCAAAAGCATCGAAGCGCCCGTTGTTCCGAGGACATTTGCCAGCAATGCACCAACTAATAAAAACAGAACGTTCGCCAGTGGTGTCGACTCTCCCTTTACTCCAATGTGAATGCCGCCGGAAACAACAAATAGTGAACCTACGAGAGCAATGAAGCTTATGTATTCCCTGGCTGTGTGTAAAACACTCGAGGACGCATTAAGTCCAACACAGTAGTAGACCACTACTATTGAAGCGAGGATAAGGCAGATTTTTGGATAGTGCTTTCCCCACCAATCGGCAAAGAACAGGGGGGCCAGCGCAATGGCAGCCAAAAGGAGACTGAATGGCAGCATGGCCAGTGGATGTGGGACGATTGCATTTTCCATGTTTGGCGGGAAGCATTTTACATGCCTCCGGGGTATTCAAAGCGTTCGCGAGTACTGACAGACCGCTGGGAGTCATCACGCAGACGTTTCTAAATGGGAACAGCATTCTGCTCAGCAAGGCTATTTGTTTCAGAACATTCGATAGATTCCAGATTGCGGTGTCAAGTATCACGGCGAGTTTGTGGAGGCTAAACACGCTTAAAATAAATTAAATTTTAATAAGATTTTAATGTGGTTAAAAGGATGCAGTGTGGTCAATTCGTCATAGAAGCAGCTCGGTGAAATGAATCTGGACGAAAAAAAACTACGCACAAAACCCTTGTGAATAAAGGGCTTTAATGCAGTCGTGCAGTTGTAAAACAACGGGTGGCATTGTGAGTGCTATGGAGGTGTGACACGAACAAAAAGAATATTTCCGAACATGTCCCTCATTTAACAATGTTAAAATTTCTTCCCGCGCCAACCTACTTAATAAACCAACCTAAATGCAGTGAAATATTCGTTAACCAAACTATGAAAAATCCCGAAGGGAACCTAGAAATCAGGATGCCAAGACTAAAGCCAGACGCTTTGGCGGAGCAGGGTGGCCCGGCTCTAAAAAGCAGGTCGACAGCGCTTGGTCGTATCCGGTGTGCAACGATGAAATGGTCATTGCTGGCTGTTATTGCCGCCGCGCCTTTTCTTGTCCAGGCGGCCGATGAGCCAGCAACCGGTGCAAGCAATGCTGTTGCAAGCGCCGCTACGGCCGCAACTTCAGCTACCACCAATGCGGCTGCCGCTGCAGCGCCTGCACCAGCACCACAACAGCCGGATTCCATCGCTTCGGGCGGTGCCAATGCCGGCAATGAACAGGACCTGACCTGGCCCGTGCCGGCCAAGACCATTGAGAATCTGGCGATGACCAATGCGCCCGCTTCTCTGTATGCAAAACCGAGCAATGATGAGCTGATCCAAAACGTGGCCCACAACAAGGTTTCCATTAACGTCGTATGGACCTTGGTTACCGGCTTTCTGGTGATGTTCATGCAGGCTGGCTTTGCCTTGGTGGAAACCGGCCTGTGCCGAGCCAAGAATGCCGCGCACGTTATGACGATGAACTTCATGATTTATGTGCTGGGCATGCTTGGTTTCTATGTCTGCGGCTTTGCCATCATGTTCGGCGGCTATGCTGCCGGGCCGGTGGCTATTGGCTGGCAGCCGAGTTTGGGGCAAGGCTTGATGCTTCTCGACAAGGAAATCTCCATTCCTCACCTTGGCGGTATCATGGGTGGGAAAGGATTCTTCCTTGGGTCGGGCGTATTTGATACTGCCATCTTCACCTTATTCCTGTTCCAGATGGTGTTCATGGATACCACTGCCACGATTCCCACTGGTGCCATGGCGGAACGTTGGAGATTCAGTAACTTCATGATCTACGGTTTCTGGGTGGGCGCGCTTCCTTACGCCTTCTTCGGCAACTGGGTCTGGGGTGGCGGCTGGCTGGCCCAACTCGGCATGAATTTCGGACTGGGCCACGGTCACGTCGACTTCGCCGGCTCATCGGTGGTGCATTTGTGTGGTGGTGTCATTGCCCTCGCAGGTGCGGCGGTAATCGGGCCGCGCCTGGGCAAGTTTGCCCCGGACGGCACGCCCCGCCCAATCCCCGGCCACAACATTGTATACGTGATCCTGGGCACATTCATCCTGGCCTTTGGCTGGTTCGGCTTCAATCCCGGTTCCACTTTGGCTGGCACTGACAACCGCATTGCTGTCGCGGCGGTGAACACGATGTTGGCCTCGGCCACTGGAGCGCTCGCCACTTACATCGTCATGATGATGAAGTTCGGCAAACCCGATCCTTCGATGCTTTGCAACGGCATGCTGGCTGGGTTGGTCGCCATCACTGCACCTTGTGCATTCGTTAACTCCATTGGCGCCTGCATTATTGGCGCGGTTGCCGGGGTGCTAGTCGTTTTCGCGGTCTTCTTTGTCGAAGGCAAACTGAAGATTGATGATCCGGTCGGTGCGATTTCCGTGCACGGTGTGAACGGTGCCTGGGGCGTAATCAGCGTTGGGTTGCTGGCCAATGGCAGCTACGGCCAGGGCTGGGGTGGTGTGCACAAGCTCATCAAGGACGGCGTGGTCAAAATTATCAACAACGATGGAGCCGCCTCCATTGCTGATTACAACAAGCTCGTGGCTGGTGGCTGGACGGATGTGGGCGTCAGCGGCCTCTTCGGCAAGTTGTTTGGTTCGCCCATGAACGACGGATCACAACTGATGGCTCAGTCCATTGGAACTCTTACCTGTATCGTATTCGTGGGTGTTTTCGCCTACGTCTTTTTCAAGATTTCCAACTTGATCATCCCAATCCGCTCCAAGCGTGAAGACGAACTCGCCGGCTGTGACATGCCGGAAATGGGTGCTGAAGCTTATCCTGACTACCAATTGACCGATAAGTCCTCGCCACGCGTGAGCAACTAACCTTAAACGAGGCAGCCCGGTTGCGGATTTCCGGGCCGGGCTGCTTCACACGAAATAACTTAATATGAAAAAAATTGAAGCCATCATTAAGCCTTTCAAGTTGGAAGAAGTTAAAGACGCCCTCGCCGAAGTCGGCATTGAGGGTATGACGGTGGTCGAAGTCAAAGGTTTTGGCCGTCAGAAGGGCCACACCGAAATCTATCGCGGGAGTGAATATACGGTTGATTTTCTTCCCAAGATAAAGATTGAGCTGGTTACAACGGACGCCCTCGTCGAAACAGCGGTCAGTGCCATCGTCAAGGCAGCCAAGACTGGAAAGATTGGGGATGGAAAAGTCTTCATCTCCACAGTGGAGGATGCCATACGTATTCGCACTGAAGAAAAAGGCGAAAAAGCCGTTTAATTCCCGAATCCAAAAGGTGGCGGAGAAAAGCTCCGCCACCTTAACCAACAGAACTAACCAATTTTTCTTATGACCGCACAAAAAGCATCTTATCCGCACACCATTTTCTGGACGGTTTGCGCAGTTCTTATCACTTGGGCAACCATCACCATGGTTTTGGAATACAACATGGGCTGGCCAGCCGACCGGGCGGCCTGGGGCCACCGTGCCATTGGATGGTTCGTCAACGTGATTCTCGTCCGCACGTTCGTGAGGGGAATGCGTCGTTATTATGCCGCCAAATCGTGAGACGCGAATTTGAGCAGGCACAGTGAGCAGAATGGTTCCCAGTTCATTTTTTAAATGAAGTATAATACCTTCTGTAATATCGCCTCGGAGCATTTTTGTCCTATATCCAGTAACAACCAAATATAATTTTCGCGGCTCTTGTCGCCACTCCAGCCTACAGAGTGGTTGGCAGGATGCCCGCGATCTTCCTAACCAACTCATAACAAAATATGGCAAACGAAAACGTAAAAGCAGCGACTCCCAAGGGAGTCATCGATCTGGCCAAGAAGCAGGGGGCCCGGATGGTAGACATCAAGTTTGTGGATACCTTCGGCACCTGGCAGCACTTCAGCGTGCCGGTGGCCGAACTCACCGAGGAGGTCTTTGCCGAGGGCTTTGGCTTTGACGGCTCCTCCATCCGGGGCTGGAAGAGCATAGAAGCCTCCGACATGCTGGCCATGCCGGACCCGGGCACGGCCTTCATTGACCCCTTTGCGCCGTGTCCACCCTGAGCCTGACCTGCACGATTGCCGAGACCGGCACCAAGGAGGCCTACAACCGCGATCCCCGCGGGATTGCCCAGCGGGGGGAAAAGTACCTCGCCTCCACGGGGCTGGCCGACACGGCCGTCTTTGGTCCCGAGGCCGAGTTCTTCATCTTTGACAACGTGCAGTATGACCACAAGGCCAACGGCACCTTCTACAGCGTGGATAGCGAGGAGGCCATCTGGAACAGTGGGCGCGATGAAATGCCCAACCTGGGCTACAAGACCCGCTACAAGGAGGGCTACTTCCCCGTGGCCCCCACCGACACCCAGCAGGACATCCGCACGGAAATGTGCCTGGTCATGGAGCAGTTGGGCATCAAGGTCGAGCGCCAGCACCATGAAGTGGCCACGGCCGGGCAGGCCGAGATTGACTTCCGCTTTGACACGCTGGTCAAGACGGCCGACACGATGATGCTCTACAAGTACATCATCAAGAACGTCGCCCGCAAGCACGGCAAGACCGTCACCTTCATGCCCAAGCCCCTCTTTGGGGACAATGGCTCCGGGATGCACACCCACCAGTCCCTCTGGAAGAAGGGCAAGCCCCTCTTTGCCGGCAAGGAATACGCCGGGCTCTCGGAGATGGCCCTCTACTATATTGGCGGCATTCTCAAGCACGCCAAGGCGCTCTGCGCCATTTGCAACCCGACCACCAACAGCTACAAGCGTTTGGTGCCCGGCTATGAGGCCCCCGTGAACCTGGCTTATTCGGCCCGCAACCGCAGTGCGGCCATCCGCATCCCCACCTTCAGCGAGAGCCCCAAGGCCAAGCGCATTGAGTATCGCCCGCCGGATCCGGCGGCCAATCCGTACCTGGCCTACACGGCCCTGCTCATGGCGGGCTTGGACGGGGTGCTCAACAAAATTGATCCCGGCGAGCCCCTGGACAAGAACATCTATGAGCTGCCGCCCGAGGAGCTTAAAAAAGTTCCCAATGTGCCCGGCAGCCTGGGTGAGGCCCTGGATCACCTGGAGAAGGACCACGAGTTCCTGCTCAAGGGGGATGTGTTCACGAAGGACTTCCTGGAAATGTGGGTCACCCACAAGCGCAAGGAGCATGATGCCCTGCGCCTGCGCCCCCATCCGTACGAATTCTTCCTCTACTACGACGTGTAGAATAATTGCCTCAGAAGGGTAATGAGAACGAGACGGCGTGAGTGAAAACTCACGCCGTTTTAGTTTTGAAAGGTCAAGGAAGGTTGGCTGGAAGGCTTTTGTCGCCCAGAACCATACCAAGCTCTGCTGAACAAAAACTACGGAGCCAAGGGGCGGATGGCCTGAACACGATGTAATCGGGAAGGAGCGTTGGTATCACCGAAGCCCGCGCTGGTAGTTGTTCCAGTGGCAGAAACTAGTGACAGACCGCTATCAAACCAAAGAGTCGAAGGGTTAAGGTCCAACCGTTTTTGGACGTAGTAAGAGCGCGTGGGGTGGCTGGACCAGCTTAGATTCACACTGGTACCACCCGATGAGGTGGCATAGGAGGTGATGACCAACTTGTCATTGGAATTCAGCGGGTCTGTATCCGCCAGGTACTCCTGCAAGTTGGACATGCCATCGCCGTCGGCATCGGCGGCAGGATTCACGCCAATATGACCGAAGTGTTGAATTTCCCAGGCGTCGGGCAGACCGTTATGGTCAGAGTCGGTACCACCTTGAATGAAATCTGTCTGCACAAAAGCAAAGGCATTGCTCAAACCGATCCAACCGACGTTGGCGGAGTAAATGGAGCCGCTGAGTTTTCCCGTTTTTAAATCAATTTTCGGCGCACCGGTATTCTCAAAGTTGATCCAACCTATGTTCGCGCCATAGGCGTAACCACGAAGGTTGCCGAGTCCGTCATGATTCACTCCAAAATCGCTAGAGGATAGATTCAAATATTGCACGCCGTTCGTAGGAGAACCACTTCCTAAATTAATCCAGCCCACGTTGGCTGAGTAGATGTATCCGGAACAAACATACTCACCCAGGACAACCCCGTTAGCGGTATCTCCACGAAAATCCATCCAACCTATGTTCGCGCCATAAGCATAGCGGTTTGCGGCATCGATAGACGAGGCTGCGAATGCATTTGTGCCGAGCGCGGCCCACAGCCACGACAAGCATGGAGCGAAGAATGGTTTTCATGGTTCTGAATTATTGTGAATCTCGCTTACGGAACGGCCGGCAGCATACCGACCGCGTGCCGATAAAGTCAATCCGGCAATATTTTATAACATTTTGGATGCCAAGTGTGTCGGACTTTGGGCTTTGAACTTTTCCCGGAGAACCTTATAACCACCGCGTGTTGGAAGTTTTGAAACAACCAATCAACGCTGCCACGCGCTTTTGCGCGGTGCTGGGGCATCCCATCAAGCACTCGGCATCGCCGGCGATGCAAAATGCAGGAATCGCAACATTGGGGCTCAACTGGTGTTATATCGCTCATGAAGTGCATCCGGATCATTTACGAGACGCAATCCAGGGGGCGAAGGCCATGAAGTATATGGGACTGAATCTTACAGTCCCGCATAAGCTGCTGGCCATGGAGATGGTGGATGTGCTGGATGAGTCCGCGCGCATCTGGGGAGCAGTGAATACGATTCGCTTTGAAGCGCAGGACTTGGATGGTCAATGGAAGCCATTGGTGCATTTTGGGGATTCGATTCCAGAGAAGATACGGACCCGGGGATTCAATACGGATGCCGATGCGATCACCCGTTCTTTGCGGGAAGATCTGGGGATGAATCTGGCGGGTGCAAAAGTCTTACTACTCGGAGCTGGCGGAGCAGGGCGGGTGGCTGCGCTGAAACTGGCTGCGGAAAAGGTCGCTGAGTTATACCTCGTGAATCGCACCAGCAGCAAAGCCGAAATCATTGCTGCTGAAATCAAAAGGCTTTTCCCGCAAATCAGAGTTGCAGTTGGTTATCCAGCGGGGAGCATTGATCTTGTTTTGAACGCCACTTCCCTGGGGCTGAGACCGGGCGATGCTTCACCGCTTGATGAAAAGAAATTTTCACTCAGAAATGCCTCCGCGGCGTATGACATGATTTATCGTCCGGCGGAAACGCCATTTCTTAAAGCAGCGAAAGAAGCCGGATGTCGCGTGGCGAATGGATTGGGAATGCTACTTTATCAGGGGGCGAAGGCTTTGGAAATTTGGACGGGTCAGAAGGCGCCGGTCGAGGTTATGCGTGCGGCATTAGTCAAAAATATTTATGGGAATTAACGCCATTTTCGATTCACGGAATTGGGTTGCTGTGCCATTTCATTTCTGGTCGGTGGTCTTCTTTGTTTTCGGAAGCATGGTGGGGAGTTTTCTGAATGTTTGCATTCATAGGATGCCAATCGGTGAAAGCATTGTAAGGCCTCCGTCTCATTGCCCCCACTGCAAATATTCCATTCCGTGGTTTCTCAACATTCCGTTGGTTACGTGGCTTTACCTGAGTGGAAAATGTGCCAATTGTGGCGCGCCGATCTCTATTCGCTATTTCCTGGTTGAGTTACTGACCGGGTTGGTCTTTCTCAGTTGCTGGCTGTTTTACGGCTCACAATCCGCCATGCTGGCATTGGTGTACTGCCTCTTTCTCGCCGGACTGATCGCAGCCACCTTCATCGACTTCGAACATTTTATTATTCCCGATGAGATTACGATTGGTGGAATTGCAGTGGGTATCTTTTGCTCCTTTATTGTGCCTGCCATGCATCACACCAAAAGCATTCCTGATTCGATGAAGCAAAGCTTCGTGGGAGCTCTGGTCGGCGGCGGTCTTATCTATGGCATTCTTCGCCTGGGAAAACTGGCCTTTGGCCGGCAAAAACTGGAGCTGCAGGCAGACACGAAAATTTTATTCACAGAGACTTCGATCATACTTCCGGGGCAGGAGTTGCTCTACGAAGATCTATTTTACCGGGATTCCGACGTTATCAAACTTGTGGCGGCGAAGGTCGAGCTGACTGATCGTTGTTATCGTGACGTCAATGTGCGGCTGACCCCTGTAAAGTTGCAGATTGGTGAGGATGTACTGGCGACAAATGACGTTCCGTACCTGGAGGTGGTGACCAACGAAGTCGTGCTGCCACGCGAAGCGATGGGACTTGGAGACGTGAAGTTCATGGCTGCCATCGGCGCGTTCCTGGGATGGCAGGCAGTTATTTTTTCACTGGTGGTCAGCTCGATTCTTGGCTCGATCGTCGGAGTTTCATTAATTGCCTTCAAAAAGCAGGCGTGGTCGAGCAGATTACCGTACGGGCCATACATTGCACTGGCAGCCGCCATCTGGTTGTTCGGCGGAATGCACTTTGTGCAATGGTGGGTGGCGCGGTATTTGCATTAAACTTTGCGGACCGTCTCAAGGGAGTTGGAATGGGGTGATGTAAAGCCGCCTACGCGAGTGTGTGCGATTTAGCACGCCCTATTGCAGGTGGTGGGGTGCGACGCCAAGGATCGGATAGCGAGCGACCAAAAAAGACCAGTTCCATTTTGAAACTGGTCTTTGAATTAACGCCACACACAGAGTTAAAATCACATGATCGATTTAGCGATTAGTAGGGTCCGAAGTGAAATTGCTTGCCCGGGGGTTCAATGACCACACCATTAGTGCCAGCACTGGTTGAGCCTGACGTTTCAGTTGTAGTAGTTGCAGTTGAACTTGCACCCATTCCGCTGGTGGTTTCAGAGCCAGAAGGCGGAGCGCCGGAATGTGAGGATTTGCAGCCCAATATCCCAAATGCGAGCAACATCATTATTGCGGTAATTTTCATTTTTTTGTACCTCCTTGTTGATGAAAAATCAGCCCTGAGTGGAATTGAAGCAATAGGGCGAATGCCTGATGGGCATTTGCGGTTGGGTGAGTTCCACTTCGGATGCGTGTAAGTGATGCTGTTAATATCGTGGGCGGAACCGCCGGGAATTTTGTGGGACGGTTCCCAGATTTCAAGACCGATGGTCTGGGCTGAGATGAGTGCGGCACGTTGGGCCTTAAAAAAATGGCCCGGTGGGGTGAAACCGGGTCAGTTTTGGATTCGGCAGCATTTTTTTTCGAGTTAGCCTGGACTCAAGTTATTTTTGCCGGAGTGTTGTCGGTTGTTTTGATTTCAGGCGATGGCGTGTGGGGCCAATCTGTGGGCGACGACTTCGCCGACCTGGGGCGCAGCTTTTTCGGTGACCAGTGAGACAGTGTGCTTGGACCCCCATTCCTTGGCGAGTTGATTGGATTGCTCCGCACCTGCTCGTGTATCATACAAGCTGACGGATGCCATCTCCCCGTTGCCAAAGTCCAGGCAGTAATATCCTTCAAACCCTTCAATCTCACCCATAAAAGGCAGCAGCCCCTCGCGGACGAGTTGGGCGGCTTCGGCCGGAGCAGTGGCTTTGTAACGTCTGATGCTTGCAAACATAATTACCTCCTTTGGTTGATAACCAACTTAAGTAAATTTAGGCCTTTCATTGGAAACGCAAGTGCGTTCTTGTGCGGATCACTTATATCCCACAAGCAGCAAGATTTTTGGTTGGTTGTTGATGGACTGATCCGGATGGAAGCATTTGCCTTTCTAGCTCCTGCGCCTGACTTTTTTGTTGCATTGATTGGTTCCGCTTCGGGTTGCGTGGGTTGAGTTGTTTGGAGTCGTAGGCCGAAGCGGGAAATTTTTTGCAACTGATACTATAAACAGGCCGGTCCCCCGGGCCTTAGGAGGTCGTTGGTTTGTCTAAAGCGGGATTGGTGAAGTCATCAACTCACAAGGATGAAGGTCTTTGAGAATTTTGTTCACATTATATCGTGACGAAGCCAAGAGGCCAATGGTCTGAGTCCAGAGTATACTCATCAATGTAAAAGCCTTGTTCGTCCTCATCAATATCCGGGTTGATGAGACGCGGGTAATCACGAAATCCGGGTTGAATCTTCAGGCGTTCAACGGCTGCTTGCGCGGATTTAGCTGAGCGATAGATACCAATCAATTTGATGTCTTCATTTCCTCCTAGAAGGCTATGCAGATGTTGAACAACGAAGACAGTGTTTGTTGATTGGCTGTTCATATGCGGCAACGGTGAAGGTTTTTCAGTATTGGATTCACATTATCTCAGAGCTTGCGACGCGCTCATTTTGCCGAACGCATGTGGCTTTCAAGGGTTTCTCGAAATGCCCGTTCTTGTTGCTCTGACGAGAAGTAACGTCGGGGAACGATGCGAACGTTGTTATCAGTAACGTAGATGTAGAGATATCGGCCCGTGCGGACGATCTTATGAAAGCCTGACCAGCGATGTAAGGTCTCGTTTACATCGGTACGTTCAACCAGTCCCTCGTCCTTGATCTCCAATTCGTGATCGCACAGAGACCCGCGAAATTTTTTGAACATGACGACGCAAGCCAGCATCACCATGGTGATCGAACCGATAATGCAAAACATGATGAGCGTGAAAAAGATGACATAGAAAATTTTGAAACCGACCGTGCGAGCAGCAAGTTCAGGCCTGCGCAAGTCGCTCCAGACGAGAAAGAGGCTGGTAACAAGGAAGAGAGCCATGAGTATGCGGTTACTCAGGAGAACATAAATGTGCCAGCGCAGAATGTCCCAGCGAGTGAGGGAATACTTGAGTGACATGCGTTGCGAGGCATTAATGATCGGCGGTATGGGTGGAGGTGTCATTCAGGTTGACGATTTATATGCGAAGGGATGTCTCAATTACCAGTCCAATGGGAGGTGATTTGTGCGGAGTAAAATCGCGATAAGCAAATGTGGATGTGCGGAGGATTGTGGTCGTATGTTCCGCTTCGGATGCGTTGTGTGAGTTGTCTGCAATCGTGGGCCGAAGCGGGGATTTATTTGCGATAGAAACTATAAACCGGCCGGCCCATACGGGCCTTAGGAGATGGTCGGTGTGGCTTTGGCGCTAAACTCAGCGACCGTGCTTGCGACGTCGGATTTTCCTAATCTCACGAAAAATAACAAGAAAGCACCAGGCAAGCGTAGCGACAATCAGCGCTCCAAGTATGGCAAAGAATATAAAAGCAATGATCGAATAGATACCGACCTCGACCAAACTCACAATACCAAGGAATGGAAGCGTCATATGCTCTCGATGGTCATGTTGTCGCTGTGCGATATTTCTCTCGGTCCGATTTACCAACAACTTCCGAATGTCACTCAGTGAGCCTTATCCGCATTGGGCTTTTTGGCGGAGTGCATGGTCGACGAGGACGAGGGCGGTCATGGCTTCGACCATGGGGACGGCGCGGGGCAGGACGCAGGGGTCGTGGCGGCCGCGGCCTTTGAGGGTGGTGTTGCGATATTGGGAATCGACGGTGTCCTGCTCGTGCATGACGGTGGCGACGGGTTTGAAGGCGACGCGGAAGTAAATGGATTCGCCGTTGGAGATGCCGCCTTGGATGCCGCCGGAACGGTTGGTCAGTGTGCGCACCTTGCCGCCTTTCATGCGGAAGAGGTCGTTGTGCTGTGTGCCGGTGAGTAAAATGCTGTCGAAACCGGAGCCGATGTCGAAGCCTTTGGAGGCGGGCAGGCTGAGCATGGCTTTGGCGAGGTCGGCTTCGAGTCGGTCGAACACGGGTTCGCCCCAGCCAGCGGGGACGTTACGAGCCACACCTTCGACGATGCCGCCGACGCTGTCACCGGCTTTGCGCATCTTCTCGATCAGGCGAATCATTTTGTCAGCTGCTTTAGCGTCGGGGCAGCGGACGATGTTGGATTCGATATCCTTCACCTTTACGGTTTGATAATCCACTTCGGCTTCAATGCGCTGCACTTGCTTCACATAGGAGAGCACTTCGACACCGAAGCGTTCGCGTAAAATCTTTTTGGCGATGGCACCGGCGGCGACGCGGCCGATGGTTTCGCGGGCGCTGGTTCGACCGCCGCCTTGCCAATTGCGAATGCCGTATTTGGCGATGTAGGTGTAGTCGGCATGGGATGGGCGGAACTTGGTCGCCATCTCGGAGTAAGCCTCGGGGCGGATGTCTTCGTTCTTCACCCACATGCTGATGGGAGTGCCGAGTGTCTGACCTTCGAAAGTTCCAGAGAGGATTTGGACGGTGTCCGACTCTTTGCGAGGAGTGACGATTTTCGACTGGCCAGGACGGCGGCGATCGAGGTCAGGTTGGATATCAGCTTCGGTGAGTTTTAATTTCGGCGGACAACCATCGACAACAACACCGACCCCGCCACCGTGAGATTCGCCCCAGGTTGTGATTCGAAACAACTGACCAAACGTATTTGCCATATCTAGCTACAGAGTGAGGAAAAAAAGGGGTTTGGTCAAATGGGTGTTTTTGGGGTGGCTCCTACTTTTTCAGGCGCCATTGGCTGAGTGTGCGTTCGCTGCCGCGGGTGCAGGTGAAATCGTAAGGGCGGGACTGGCCGGGGGCGGCCATGCAAAAGCAGGGTTCGTTGCCAACCCATTTTAAAAGGCCATGTTGAACGGTTCCGTTGCAGGCGCCACCGATGTTCAGGTAGTCCACTTGAACGGGGTTCGTGGATTCATCGAGTCTGACTAATGCGTGAATCATCGTCTGGCCACCGAAGGAAATTCTGATCTCGTTTTTGGTGGCGACGCGAAGGCCGGCGCGAAGCATCATCGCGGGCAATTCCTGGCCGTCGCGAACAATTTTAACGGCGGTCCATGTTCCCTGTAGGCGGTTTAGCATGGGGGAATCAACGAATGCAAATTCGGCGATGTTCGCGGCAAATGAATGAGCTTTGGCTGGTGGCGCGGTGCCGCCTTGGACATCTTCAGGACGCGCATTGGAACTCCTTCTCAAGAATTCATATGCATGACCGCTGCCCGGGGAGGTTGAAAAAGCCTTCGGTCGCGGATTTCCGTTGAGGTCGAGGCAGATTTCAAGACTGTCTTTTTCCAGACGGAAGATACCAAAGTTTGTGTTTCCGGCTTCGGGTCCTTCGACGAACTCAATATCAATTTCATGGGGATTAGCCTCGACATTGATGTTGAAAATGCCTTTCGTAAGTGGCCTCGGGAGATTCTGTCCTAAATCGGTCTCCATCTATGAGAATACGGGAAGCCTCTGAAACGCCGGTGGGCATGACGATGCCGTCTATTTCAAGCCGGCAGAAGGACCAGGTTCCTTCCAGAGAGCGAAGCTGATCCACATGCCGGGCGAGGTGGGGCCATCCGGCGAATCCATTTTGACGCGCAATTGCTGATTGCGCATCCGCCAGCAGGAAACGTGTTTCCATGACTTTTGCTTCGGTCATCCCTTTGGCCGCGGGCAGATGTTTCAATATGGTTACAACAGCTTCTTTTTCGCGGCTTTCAAGTGCTGAAAGGAGCGCCTTGGCCTGGCGCCGGAGGTGGTCAAGATTTGGGCGAGCCGGAAGAGTCGTTTTCATAGTTCGTTTCTCGGTTGGCTTGGATCCGCAAACAAGCAGCGTGATTAACGTGCAATGGTTTTTTGTTGTTATGAAGTCGGGTTAAACCCTTTCCGCGGATCCGGTGGCTCTCTTCCAGCCGAATATGACTATACTTGTGGAGATGATCATGGCAAGTGGGTTGTAGGAGCGTTGGTGGGGCAACCACGAATGAACAGTAATTGTCACGAATGGAAGTGGCCAAAAGCCTTTTCGACTCCATTTCTGGGTTCTGTGGTCCTGTTCGTTTTTCCATCTGAACACCAGGATTGCGTCGCTCGCCGGTTTTGGTTCACGAATTTCTGCATGGCCTATAGCCAAAAATAGCGGTTGTTTTAAAAGTTGGTCTAGTTTGGGTGGGTGTCTAAATAAGTGCAAATACAATGAGGTTAAATCTTGACAAAGTCAGTATTTATTAGGCTGATGTGACTCAGTTGTGGTGCCATCCAGCATAAAAGCAATTGCAAAATATTTTTCGTTTGGCTCCAGAATTGACCCGTGAGATAATGGCGGGCTTAACTGGGGTCAATTATTGGCGTTCGTGAGCAACAGATTGCGTATGGAAAACAACTACGATTGGAAATTTTTTCGTGCCGGTGGATTTGATCAGGTTCGCCTGGATACCGGGGCTGATCTTACGGCGCTGGACAAGTTGGATCAGAAGCTGTGGGTGGCATTGGCCTGTCCGACGCAGGGGCTGGAGTTTGATTCCAAGACGCTGACATTGATAGATACGGACAAAGACGGGCGCATTCGGGTCCCGGAAATCATCGCGGCGGTCAAGTGGACCTGTTCTCTGCTTAAGAACCCGGGTGATTTGTTAAGTGCTTCGGCATCACTTCCTTTGAATGCCATCAACGATGCCAACCTGGAAGGCAGCCAGTTGCTCTCTTCGGCGAAACAGATTCTCACGAACCTTGGGAAGAAAGAGAGTGAGGGGATTACCGTCGAAGATACGGCCGACACCGTAAAAATCTTCGCTCAAACACAATTCAATGGGGATGGAATCATTCCGGCTGATGCCGCTGAGGATCCGATTGTCAAAGGAGTCATTAGTGACATCATCACTTGTTTCGGAGCGGAAAACGATCGCAGTGGCAAGCCCGGTGTGAACCAGGTGAAAGTGGACCAGTTTTTTGCGGAAGCGCAGGCTTATTCTGATTGGTGGCAGGTCTCGGAAACCGAACCGGCGATCGCATCGCTTGGGGAGGCCACCACGGCCGCTGCAGCGGCGATGAGAGTGGTAAAAGTGAAGGTGGATGATTATTTTGCTCGTTGCCGGCTTGCGGCTTTCGACGCTCGCGCGATTGCAGCATTGAATCGTGAGGAAAAGGAATATCTCGCGATCGCAGCGAAGGACCTGACCATCACGGCTTCCGAGGTTGCCAACTTTCCGTTGGCTCGTATCGAGGCAGGCAAGCCTCTGGCCTTGAGTGAAGCGGTGAATCCAGCGTGGGCGACTCTGCTGGGCAAATTTCAATCGGATGCCGTCAAGCCCATCATTGGAGATCAGACCTCCATCACTGAAGCGGACTGGGCGGTGATTACCGGAAAACTGGCCGCCTATGAAACCTGGTTCAGTACCAAGGCTGGGGTTGGTGTCGAGAAGCTTGGGTTGAAGCGTGTGCGACAAATTCTTGGAACGAAGGGTAAAGAGGATATTTCTGCATTGATAGCAAAGGACAAGGCGCTTGAACCGGAGTCCAATGCCATTGCCGCTGTGGACAAGCTGGTGCGCTATCATCGCGATTTGTTCAAACTCTTGAACAACTTTGTATCATTCCGAGATTTTTATCACCGGAATGAGCGGGCGGTTTTTCAGGCAGGCAGACTTTATTTGGATCAGCGCAGTTGCGATCTTTGCCTGACAGTGGAAGATCCTGGCAAACACGCATTGATGGCGGGATTGGCCGGCACGTATCTCGCTTACTGTGATCTCGTGCGCAAGGCGACGGGCGAGAAGAAACAGATTGTCGCTGCGTTTACGGATGGGGATTCGGACAACCTGATGGTGGGGCGCAATGGAATTTTTTATGATCGCAAAGGCAATGATTGGGATGCGACCATTACCAAGATCATTGATAATCCGATCAGCATTCGCCAGGCATTCTGGGCACCCTACAAAAAGCTCGTGCGATTGATTGAGGAGCAGGTGGCCAAGCGTGCGGCAACTGCAGATGCGGCGGTGAATGCCGAGCTTTCGAAAATTGCGCAACAGACGGTTGAGGTGGACAAGCCTAAACCGGTTGAGATTGCAAAACCAGCGACTTTGCCAGCGGCGCAAAAAATTGATGCAGGAACACTGGCGGCGGTAAGCATTGTGTTGACTGGCATATTCGGCGCGTTGGGCGGAATTTTTGGCACAATTTTTGGTCTTCCATGGTGGCAAATACCTTTGGCCTTTCTGTCGCTCATTCTGGCTATTTCGCTGCCTTCGGTGGTGATGGCTTATTTGAAACTGCGTCGGCGTAACCTTGGGCCGATCCTGGATGCCAATGGCTGGGCCGTCAATGCCCGGGCGAAAATCAATGTGCCTTTCGGACGTTCGCTCACCCAGGTCGCCTCCACACCGTTGGGAGCACAGCGTGACTTGATAGATCCGTTTGCAGATAAGAAAACAGCTCAGAAATGGCTGCTGGTTATTTTGATTTTGGCTGCATTGGGAACCGCCGGTTACTTTGCCTGGAAGTACAGTCGTCCTGCAGAGGTTAAAACCTTGGAGCCGGGAACGAACGCTGTTGGAGCTGCCGACAAAAAATTATCCGGAAATGCAGGATCAAACCTGCCCCCGGTGTCGTTGACCAAATAGACGGTTGTTCATCAGCTTAGAGTGCTGGCTGGAAATTTATCTGGAAGAGATCGGCCTGATTGAGGCGTATCGAAATTAAATTCGTGCCGAACGAGAGTTGCCAATATTGGGGTGTTGCCCCCATTTCAAGAAGTAATGTGAACTTTTAATGTTTCCGAATGCGGGGATATCTTTTGGTATTCATCCGCTGACGGCCAGGTTGCTCGAAGATAGTTGACCAGGTGAATCAGGTTGGAGGTATGACCAGTCTCAAGCTTTATTAAACGAGGCTTTTTTAAAGCTGAGGCGGGGAGTTGAAACGTCGGCTCTTCTCCTGGATCATGACCAAGATGGTATTGGGAGGCTGGTAGTTGTTTCCATAAATCAGCACCACAGTGCGATGAAGGATTAATGAACTTGCTCTATTAAAATAGTTCCATGACTGGGAATCCAATCATAACTGCCGTGCTGCTTGTTTTGATGTCGATTCCGTTGACGCGAAGCCGGGCCGCTGATGCGCTGCCGTCGTGGAATGATGGCGCAGCCAAGCAGGCCATCATTCAATTTGTCACTGATGTCACCACGGCAGGTGGGAGGAAGTTCGTTCCTGCTGCTGAGCGTATTGCGACATTCGATAATGATGGCACGCTCTGGGTTGAGCAGCCGATGTATACACAGTTTGTCTTCGCGCTGGACCGGGTGAAGACCCTCGCTCCACAGCATCCTGAGTGGAAAACCAACGAGCCTTTCGCCTCGATTCTCAAGGGAGACAGGAAGGCCCTGATGGCGACGGGAGAAAAAGGGCTGGTGGAATTGATTATGGCGAGCCATGCGGGAATGACCACGGCAGAGTTTGAGAGTTTAGTGCGAGATTGGCTGGCCAAGGCACAACATCCCAGGTTTAAGCGACCTTACACCGAGCTGGCCTACCAACCAATGTTGGAGTTGCTGGCGTACCTGCGTGCGAACGATTTCAAGACATATATTGTATCCGGCGGTGGCGTGGAATTTATGAGACCCTGGACCGAAAATGTCTATGGCGTTCCACCGGAACAAGTGATTGGCAGCACTGTCAAAACGAAGTTCGAGCTGCGCGATGACAAGCCCGCGTTGATGCGGTTGCCTGAAGTTGATTTTATCGATGATAAAGCGGGCAAGCCGGTCGCGATCAACAAGTTCATCGGCCGGCGCCCCATTTTCGCCTTCGGCAACTCGGATGGAGACCTGGAAATGCTGCAATGGACGGCTGCCGGCGATGGCGCGAGATTCGAGGGATTGGTACATCATACCGACGCCGAGCGGGAATACGCTTACGATCGCAATTCCTCCATCGGCAGGCTGGATAAGGCCCTCGATGAGGCACGGGAAAGGGGATGGGTTGTGGTGGATATGAAGAGGGATTGGAAGCGAGTTTTCGGAGAGTCTTTTGGTTCACAAGGTGAAGTGCTGAGGCCGACTGGTTCAGTTTCAGACAGGCCCGGTTCGTCGTGGCAAGGATTAACCACAAACTCCGTTCCCGGGAAAAATTAAAGCCAATCAAATCAAACGCGTGCAACTCAACAAATACTGTCGTGGAAATCAATGATTCCAGTCACCACAACTTGCAAGTAGCAATTCAACAAAAACAAAATGCCTATGAAACAGAGTAAAACCATCTCAATCTATCTTACACTTCTTGTTACGACCGCTGTACTCGGTTTTTTCGGATGTGCCAGCCAACGGGCGCACAACAAGGAATCTTTGCTGTCAGCGGCCGGATTTCGCGCTATCACGCCGTCCACGCCGCAACAACAGTCGCTCTACGCCTCAATGCCGCCGTACAAGGTTCAGCGTCATGACTTCAACGGGAGAGTAACCTATGCATTTGCTGACAAGAAGGCGGGAGTTCTTTATGTGGGCGGGGAAAATGAGTATCAACGTTACAGGCAACTTGGCCAGCAGCAACAAATAGCAAATGAACAGTTGGAGGCGGCTGAAATGAATCAGAACGCTGCAATGAACTGGGGCGTTTGGGGGCCTCCCGGCATGTGGTAACAATAGTAAATCGACCAATGACTCGATGGATGGTTTAACGGAGCCTGTTACTTTTACTTAAGAGCTGGACTTTTGCTTTGATGGCGGATTTCCGAATCCAGTTTATAAGCGTCAATCACTTCCGCAAGCTCCTGTCGGATCCATTCTCTGGAGAGTCCAAACTCTTCGAGCGTGTATTCATGTTTGCTCTTGAACTCACGCTGGCGCTGCGTGGCGGCTTCCAGTTTGGCGCGGTAACCGTCAGTTATTGACCAGCCAAGGTGGTGATAAAGTCTCTCAATGGTTTCACGCGGATTTCGTGCGAGGTTGCGGTAATCAATGCAATAGTAGCGCTGAGGATTAACCTGATTGCGGAAGGCGAAGAGGTGTTTGTACCATTCCACAGCCAGACGGGCGTAGGCCTTCGCCACCGGACCGTTTCTGACAATGTCTGGCGAATGGGCCTGCCAGACCGGCACAAAGAGGCTCACGTGAGAAGCCACTGAACGATAAGGATCGCGAACGATCGTGATGAACGTGGCATCCGGGAATTCCTCCAACAATCCTTCGACGGAACCCGATGATTGCGTCGCCTTGGAAAGCAATGTTTTGTTGGGGCCATTAGCGTAAAGATGCCGTTGCAGGCAACTTCGATAATAACGCATCAGCCTGCGACGCTTAGAAAGTTGAAGTGAATCTGGAAAGCCAGCCTCCCACAGCTCATTGATGAAGGAAACAACAGATAAATGGCCTCCGATTGGAAAGGCGTAAAGAAACAAAGCATCATCCTCCTCCGGTTGATTCAGACGCATTTTATGCAAATCATCCCAACCACCGAACCATTTCTTCTCGCACCAACCAAGGAGCTTGTGACACGGGCTGCCCAGTCTCCCGTCGAGCCATACCAGGAGACTACAGAGACGTTGATAGCAGACCGCCGGGAAGATGGTTTGATACATTTTCAAATGCACGAATCGCTGCTCGTCCAGGCTGAGTAGCTTTTGGAGAAGCGTTGTGCCACTGCGCGGTGGTGCGATGATAAAGACCGGGTTGTTAACGGCTTGACGGCGGAAACGGCCAAAGAGCAACTGGTCCAAGCCGCGGCCGATGAGCACGATGAGCAGGAACAGCACGAATAACCCGCTAAATACTAGAACGTAACACCATCGGCGCAGTCGAAAGGGACTGCGAATCAAAGCCAGGTACTCAGCTCGCCAAAACATTTTATGGTTGAAATACATGTTTGCTTTCCCACTCCATTTACATTGGATGTCTGTGAATCCAATTCCAGCGATGCGTTATCGACCTTTAATCACAGGTTGCGTATGCTCCATCCAACAGCCTTACCCACATGACATTTAATACCACGAATACGATTCGTCTGTTGACGATGGCCTCCCTCGGAGGTCTTCTTTTTGCGGTGGGGTTGCGACTGAATTGGAAGCTGGTGGTCCATTCGATGAAGGGAAGTCGCCTCGGATGGATTTTGTTGATCAACTTTCTGCTGGTGCCGGCGCTGACCCTCGCAGTGACATTCGGACTTCGAATTCCAACCAATATCGCGGTTGGGATGTTGTTGCTGGCGGCGGCTCCCTTTGCTCCTGTGGTTCCGATCTTCGTAAGAATGGCTAAAGGCAACATGGCACTCGCAGGTACATTGACGGCATTGTTTCCTTTCTTCTCGGCTTTCCTCACGCCGCTCGTTTGTGAATGGAGTCTCAGGCCATGGTTGGGAGCCGCATCGCTCAAGTTCAATATCCTGACCATCCTCATTGTGCTGCTCTCCACGATTACTCTGCCGCTGACTGCCGGGGTGGTTTTTAGCCATTACTTCCCAGCCATGGGACGGAAGCTGCTGCGTCCTCTGGAAATTATTTCCGAAGCCACCGGGGCTGTTTCCCTGACTTTTGTTACGGTAGTCGAGTTCGAAACCATCCTGTCTACTGGTTGGAAGCCCTTGTTGGCCATGGTGCTGGTGAGTGAACTTTCGCTCCTGGTTGGTTATAATTCGAGTGGTCCTTCCATCGAGGCTCGTCGGGTGGTGGCTTTGGGAACCAGCAACCGCAACATTGCTCTCGCTCTGTTGATAGCCATTCAAAGTTTTCCAAACACTTCCATTGTGGCCGCCGTGGTGGCCAACGGTCTGGTGTTGATTTTTCTCGGCTTGCTGCATGTAGGTTTCTGGCGCTTTTGCACGTCAACTGGCCATCGCGCTTGATTTGTGTACGCGGTAGCGATTGAGGTGGCTCAATCTGACACGACGTTACCGTGCGCGGTGGGTAAGCGCCATGCGACCGATATCAGTCAGGACATCCCACGCCGGCCCTGGAAATCTGTGCATCTGGATCAGCACATCTTCAAAGGCTCCCAAAAACCATTGAACATCGTCCTCGCTGATGACCAGCGGGGGCAGGAGCTTGATGACATCGATGTGGTGACCGGCTATTTGTGTGATGATGTGGTGCTTGTCCAACAACGGAATGATGGCCGCCTGTGGAAAAAGACTTTTATCCATGGTGTGGATGAGTTTCCACGCAGTCTTCAGACCAAGCGAATGGGGCGGTCCAAACTCAATGCCCATCATTAACCCGCGCCAACGGACTTCGTGCAGAAACTCGAAGCGCGGTATCATCGCCTGCAGTGCGTGGCCCAGGAAATCTCCAAGCTTTTCGGCTTTGGCAATCAGATCGTAACGATCAATCACATCGAGTGCTGCCAAACCCGCGGCCATGGCAAAGTTGCCTTGGCTGAAAGTTGAAGAATGCACCACTGAGCGTTGCATGCTGGAAAAGACTTTGTCGTGAATCCACTTTTTACAGAGCACCGCACTTATGGGGATGTAACCACCGGAAAGCGCTTTGGACAAAATAACGATGTCTGGATCGATCTCGCCTTCATGTTCGATGGCCAGGAAGCGGCCCGCGCGTCCCATGCCGGTCTGTACCTCATCATCTATGAATAGGGCACCATGTTTGTGGCAGAGCGCCGCGGCCTCATACAAATAGCCGGGCGAGGGGATATTAACCCCTTTGCCCTGGACCGGTTCCACTATGAAGCCAGCCACATCGCCTTTAAGCAACTCAGCCTCCAGTGCTTCCAGATCATTGAAAGGAATGGCACGGCAGTCCGGCATGAACGGAGCAAAACCGCTGCGAAAATTCTCATCTCCATTGAGCGAGAGCGCGCCGGAGGTCAAGCCGTGAAACGCTTTCTCACAGTATATGATACCCGGCTTGCCAGTGGCACATTTGGCATATTTGATGGCCGTTTCGACCCCATCCGCCCCAGAGTTTCCGAAGAAAACCATGTCAAGCTGGTTCGGCATGCGCTTCTTTAACTCCTGAGCCAACAACCCGGACAGCATTGGCGCCTCCATTTTAACCAGGCTGGGATAATCCGTATTAAGAAAATCGATTAAAACCCGGCGCACATCCGGATGGTTGCGGCCCAAACCGAAGACGCCATAGCCGGAAAGAAAATCGAGATACTTCGTCCCTTCAATGTCCCAGAGATAAGGCCCCTCACCGCGTACATAGCAGCGATCAAATCCGATGGTCTGTAGGGTCCGAACATTGGCCGGGTTGATGTGCTCGGCATGCAGCTCATAATTTCGGCCCTCGTGCTGCTCAATTAACGCACAAATATCCAATCCGCCTGATCGTTGTGGCAAAACCTCAGAATCAGTTTGCATAGTTTGACGGAACCTCGTTTCAAAACTTTAACTATGCGCTCTCTTGATGAGAGCAAACACATAGACTATAAAGACATGCAGGAAGGAAGCATTTCTCGCAATGGGGCTTTACCCTAAATCTACCGCGCACTTCTCTGTCGTATTCGCTCGAAGTGTTTTCGCTAGACCAATGCCTCCAGCCTGGTTTGCTGAGTGATTGGTCGCTTGCCAGGTGTTTGTTCCCTCATTTCGAAAAGGTTGAACCCCCATGCCGGTAGATCGAGATAAAGGCCGCTACCCGCGAGACCGTCACCATCCCGGTCGTAACGTGCCTCGCCGAGCAGGTCAACGAGCAAGAATTGTTTTCCTTTAATTCCGACCAATCCCAGCGTTACATAACATTGACCCTGTGTTGGCCCGTAGTTAACCGCTGCGATGAGTCGTCGGTCATCCTGCTCCCATGAGAAGACAATGAACTGATCCCAAGTGCCATTGCCAGTCCAAGCTGGGCGGCAATCCCACAGGTGCCAATCACCCCCATGAACCTCAGGTCGCTGCAAGCATTCAAGCAGACGCTTATAAAAGGCTTGCAGGTGGGAATCAACGGGTTCGAATGGTCTACGTCCCACATGCATGGAGACATGAACCTTGCGTCCTTCCAGCTGGCCTTCATGGAAGAAGCGCATGCCGGGAACGAAGAACGTGATGACCGCCGCGGCCCGATGCATGGGGCCGAACTTGGCGGCTGCGCGTGGTTCATCGTGGTTTTCGAGGAAGCGAGTTGAATGATTCTGAAAATCTGGTTGCGCCATCAGATGTTCGCGCACTGGTCGGGCCACTCCTGCATGGAGCCGATCGTAGAGTCGCTTATCATAAGTGAAGTCGAAACCAGCCTGTTGTAACTGCCATTCCAAATTCCAATAAACTTCAGCTATGAAAACAAAACCTAGGTGCTTTTGATGAAGTTGCCGAATAGCCTCGGGCCAAAAGGGTTGATCGATGGGCGGCGTGCCATCGGCAGGAATTGCGCGGTCGCCCCAAGTGCGCAGGAAGACATCAGGTTGTTCCAGCATCGCCATGTCACAACGGACGCCATCACATTGCCCGGCAATACGTTCAAGTTCCCCGATCATGGCCTGGCGAGCGGACGGATGTCGGTAGTTGAGTTGAAGCGTGTCCGGCCAACCCGAAAAGTAAGGATCGCGACCATGGGCGAATATCGTCTCGCCACGAGAGGTAGACAGGCGGACGTAGTTCTGCGGTTCTCGATTGAGCTGCTCTTCGGTGCCGCGGATAAAGAACTCAGGGTGACTTTCCACCCATGGGTGATCGAGAGCGACGTGATTGGGAACGAAGTCGAGCAGGAGCCGCAGTCCGCGCTTGGCGAGTCGTTCCCGCAATCGAGCCAGAGCCGGGTTGCCTCCGAAATCCTTATGGACATTATAGGAGGTGATCGCGAAAGGAGAACCGCAGATGTCCTCTACCCTCAAGTCAGGCAGTGATTCGCGACAGGCAGCCAGAAGCTCCGGCCGGGTGCGGGAGATTTCACGACCCCGTTGACCCGTTTGCCAGACACCGAGGAACCAGACCCACTCAAAACCCTTGGCTACAAAGTCGTCGAGAAAGTCATCTGTTATGTCATCAAGGGTCGCCGCGCGGCCGATCTTCGCACCGCGCTCCTGAAGCAGAATGCGGGTGTTGATCTGGTAAAGTGATGGATGTTTCACAAATTTCTCTTTTGATTTCAACTGACACGACATGGCCGAGCAATTGTTTAGCAAAAAAATCGCATCATGCCAATCGAAGTCAATCCATCCAAAGCCGGTTTTCACGGTGTTATGCCAGCACGTTATAATGAGGGGAAAACCCCATGGTATTCGGGGAGTCATCACATATACTGCAGTTGCGCAGTTAGGGGGGGATCACTAGTCGTTCCAAGTAGTATGTTGTTCGTCAATGCAATCTCACCCCGCCAAGGGCATGAATCGTAGCACGCAAAAGTTTGGAACAGGAAGTAACGCCTCAACCAGCCCTTGTACCCATAACTGAAGGAAGACGACACGACTTGGAGCCAGGTGGCAACTGTGTGCACAAGCTCAGTTCCTGTTCCCGAAAATGGAGAGGCAAGACTGATCGCATCCAGGCAAGGACAGGAACAGATCGCAACCCTAGAGGGTGTACTTAACTTTAAAACGCGCTGTTGCATCCCGCTACTGTTGTGGAGCTTGCTTTGATCTGAATTTCGCATTTCCAGAGATTGTAATTTGCGCAAGTGCCTTATCTTGAACGAGCCACTGAAAAGTCAAGAACACGCTCTAGGAGACAATGAATGCAACGAGACGCAGACGGCGTCGATGCCTACGCTTATGGTTATTTTGATTTGATGATGCGCATGTACTGGCCGGAAGAGAATGTCCCGTCGGTCCTCGATGGCCCGTGGAACCCATTTGGAGTACTGCAAAGGACAGTTCATTTGCAACCAACCGGGAAGGCTCAAGGACAGCGAGGCAAACCCAATAACTAATTTCAGACCTGCGGATAGCTCTCGGAAGGCCTTTATCCGCGTTTGCACTTCGTATCATGACCGTTCTTGATTTTTTACGCGAACACGCCCGGACAATGCCGATGCTGGCGAAATTCGCACTCGTCATGGCGCTTATCGTCTGTGTGCCGCGGCTCTCCAAACGGGTGCGGTTGCCGGTCGTGGTGGGAATGTTGCTTTGCGGTGTTGTGGTCGGGCCACATGGTCTGGACCTGTTTGCAGAGCACGCCCCGGTGGCCGACTTCTTTGCCGACATCGGAAAACTTTTATTGATGTTCTTCGCCGGATTGGAAACCGACCTGGAATTATTTCGCAAAGCCCGTAACAAGACCATGACTTTTGGTGTTTTCACCACCAGCCTGCCATTGGTGCTGGGAACCGGGGTTGGACTGCTATTTGGGTATCACACAATCCCGGCTATTGTGCTGGGCTCATTGCTTGCGTCGCACACCTTGATTGCCATGTCCATTCTCATCCGGCTGAAGGCTAACAGGCTGGAACCAATTGTTGTGACCACGGGTGCCACCGTGATGTCGGACACGCTTTCGCTGATCGTGTTCGCTGTATGTGTTTCAACTTATCAACGCGGCTTTTCCATGTCTGGTCTTCTGCAGCAACTCCTCGAGATCGCCATTTTTGTTCCGGTCGTTCTAATCGGTTTGGGGCGCGGGGGCGCCTACCTTTTGAAAAAGGTGGAAAAGGACGAAGATGCTTATTTTATCCTGATGTTGGCAATAGTTGGGCTCGCAGGTTATTTTGCGGATCTTATCAATTTGCCCGGCATTGTCGGCGCTTTTCTTGCCGGACTGGCGGTGAACACTGCTGTCCATGAACATCCCGCCAAGGAGAAACTTGAATTCATTGGCAACACACTCTTCGTGCCGATGTTCTTTTTGGTAACCGGTTTTTTGATCGATCCCAGCGTGTTTCTGCAGACGTTGGTCGATAGATTCGCGCTGGCAATGGCGGTCATTGGCGCTCTGCTTGTGGGTAAATGGATCGCGGCGGAATCGGTCGGGCGAATGTTCCATTATTCTTCCATCGCGCGTAAGACCATGTGGGCACTAACGCTGCCGCAGGTGGCAGCGACTCTTGCGGCCACACTCGCTGCCTACAAGACTTTCAACCCGCAACATGAACGCCTGCTGGACGACCAGATGCTCAACGTGGTTCTTGTATTGGTGTTGACCACTTCGATTCTTGGTCCAGTGCTCACGGAGCATTTTGCGCCGCGACTTGTTGCGGAGGCAAAGGAGAAGCCTCCCAGCGGGTGAACATTACAGACACAGCAATGATAGGGGCACCGCTCCTTTTAACCGCCGGATGATTTGAACCTCCTGTAACTCACAAGCACCAGTTCCACATCAACCCCAATAATACATATGAAACAGAGCAAAAACCTCGCAGTTTATCTCGGCTTGTTGGCCGTCACCGCTGCACTTTTCATTTCCGGTTGCGCGAGTGAGAGGGAGCACAACAAGGAATCGCTGCTTTCAGCCGCCGGATTTCGCACGTTGACGCCCACCACGGCGCAACAACGCGCGATCTATGACTCCATGCCGCCCTATAAGGTCCAGCGGTTCGACCAAAATGGAAAAACGATGTATGCCTATGCGGACAAGAAAGCAGGAGTTGTCTACTTAGGCAGCGAGAACGAGTACCAACGTTACAAGCAGCTTGGTCTACAGCAGTCGATGACAAACGAACAGATGGAAGCGGCTGAGATGAATCAAAATGCGGCGATGAGCTGGGGTGCCTGGGGGCCAATGGGCAGATGGTAGGAAGTCCTCAAACCGGAACATGCGAAAAGCCGCCGCACTTATTGCAGCCCACTATTTCATCAGGTGGTCGTAAATGAGTTGATAGGGGGCAGGTCCAAGTCCCAAGTCGCCCCTGAACGGGCGATCCAGGGCGAAGATCATAAAAATGACCAACCCAATGAAGCTGGCCAGGAGCAATACCTGAATCCCGTGAAGTCGTATGTCCTCCACTTTGAAAAAGAAGGAGGCGCTCAACGCAATCATCGCGCCGACGACGATCACGACCCACATTACTGGAGCCAATGCCGTCCCCACCGCATCAAGGCGCAGGCGACGGGCTTGGATCATGCCGTTGTAAGCTCTAAGCGTTTCGCCATGTAGCAGCTTCTGTCCCTCGGTCGCTGGCTCAAATGTCACCAGTATTGTTTGGAGGTGGTTCAGCATCTCCACTCCATCGACAGGAACCTGGCCATGCTGTTGCAAAGGCCACGCTTTGTGGATTGTGTAATCGACGTAATCGCGCAATTCCTTCTGGAATTGCGAGCGGACAGGTTCAGGATAGCCACTCATGTCGCGATAAAGCGCTGCCAGGGCGGTTGCTTCCTGCGATCTGATTTTCGATACATCGGAATAGGTCTGCCAGACACTCACTGCAATCAATGCCACTGCCAGACCGTAGAACACCATCACGCTTTGTAACATGGCACCGCTGAACTCGGAATCGTGATTTTGAATTAGAAGGCGCGGCAGCACAAGGCGGCGAACGAGGGACAATCCTCCGAGCGCGAAGAAGCACAACGATAGGATGATCGCCGGTCCGCTGATGTACGACGGGAGATCGAAGAGCATTTTGAGAGCAACCCTCTGTCCCGGTGACTTCGCCGATCAAGATATTTTTTGCATAACCAGGGTGGATGCTTCCGCCATGGCGGTTGCCCAGGCTGGTGAGGACACCTTGGCGCCACCAATCTCCTCGTGGATGCGACTAAATTCCCCGGCATCCAGCCAGATGCCGCCACATTTTTGACATTGGTCTATC
Organism: Pedosphaera parvula Ellin514; assembly: GCF_000172555.1. Taxonomy (NCBI): domain Bacteria; kingdom Pseudomonadati; phylum Verrucomicrobiota; class Pedosphaerae; order Pedosphaerales; family Pedosphaeraceae; genus Pedosphaera; species Pedosphaera parvula. The sequence continues at coordinate 97,984 of NZ_ABOX02000011.1, read as the reverse complement.
TCCACCTGCTTCATTTCTGAGAACCAGCGGCGGTCGAGAATCTGGTCCACACAACGCGGACAGATTCGAGGTTCAGTGGATGCGACTTGTCTGTTCGGGTCCTGCCACACTGTGTGCAGCGAAGCGGCAGCGCGGCCATCGACACGATCCAGTTCAGTCGCGTCGAACCAGATTCCACCACAGCCGCCGTAACAGACATCGAGGGTCATGCCTCCCGCGCTTTTTTCGCGCAGGGGCTCTTTGCAAGCAGGACATTTCATATGGATTTTATAGGCCCCCTTCCATGAGGCCAGCGCGAGTTTTGGTGTTGGGATTTCACAGCCGCTCCCGTATTCTTAAAAACTACACACTTGCGCGAGCCAGGCAAAAGAAAGCTTATGGGGTCAAACCCGCAACGCAGCAGTAACTGGGGCGGCGACCACAGTAGGGGAGAATCACCCACTTCAACGAGCCAGGGTGGTACCCGTGCGCTTTTGGTTTAAGCACGCTTGCTTCACTGTAAACGGCTAATGAAAACCAGAGGACCTTGATTACATGCAAAGGCACGAATTCGCCGAATGCATCAGAACGCCGATCGAGTGGATGGTGATGGGTATCGCGATCCCCGCGGTGGGTGTAATTGTGGCTGGCGTGAGGTATTCACCTACTTCAAGGGCCAGAGGCAATGCCCATAGGCTTGCGGACCAAGCTCGAGACGTGGCCGTTGGTAGAGTTTGGATGTAGAAGCAGACTTTGACCTTTCCTGACGTTTCGCACCGCTCTTCAGTGTCGGAATGGATGCCGGACGATGCCCAGGAGGACGCGGGTTCGTGACTTCTGCAATGGTGAAGAATGGAGCATAATATGATCAAGCGCCATCACAACAGGGTTTCATCTCCAAGATTATCCTGGAAAGTGCCTGGACGAACTGCACTGGTTGCGAAACGCTCGTCCGTTGCCCATCCATCGCGGAATGAACTTTATAAGCAAGGGAAGAGATTGCGGGACCAGTGCCCACGTCAGTCCCACGCGGTTTGGAAGGTGTCGGCAAATCGCCCTGATCCGGTTGCTCTGATGAAAGAATCGAGCAAGGGACGCATTCCCCAGCTGATACCGATACGTTACGGTCGCATGTTGCAGTCGCCGTTTACATTTTATCGCGGCGCAGCGTTGAACATGGCAGTCGATCTCGCCCACACTCCTTCGACGGGTTTGCGCGTACAGGCGTGCGGCGATTGTCATTTGCTGAACTTTGGCGCTTTCGCCACGCCGGAGCGACGAGTGATCTTTGATATCAATGATCTGGATGAAACGTTGCCGGCACCGTGGGAATGGGACGTGAAGCGCCTGGCCGCCAGTTTCGTGCTGGCGTGTCGCAGCAATGGTTTCAGTGAAGCTGCGGCTCAAGAAGCGGTGCTCTCCTGCGTCCGCTCCTACCGGCACCGCATGAGGGAATTCAGCGAGATGAGGGCGCTGGAGGTGTGGTATTCCAGCCTGGACGCGGAGGAGATGATTCCGATGATCAAGGATGAACAGGCCCGCAAGCGGATTCAGAAACGAGTGGCAACAGCACGCAAACGCGGGGTGATGGAGCATGATTTTCCAAAGCTCACCGAAGTGGTTGGTCAATTGCCAGTGATCAAGGATAACCCGCCACTCATTTATCATTGGCGGGAGCGCGATCATAATTCGTTTTTCACGGCCGTGGAGGCGGCGTTCCGGAAGTATCGTGACACGCTTGAAGATGATCGACGGGTGTTGCTGGATCGTTATGAATTGCAAGACCTCGCCATCAAAGTGGTTGGGGTCGGCAGCGTTGGCACCCGGTGCGGTATCGTCCTGCTCACGGCCAGTGAACACGATCCACTTTTTCTCCAGGTAAAAGAGGCGGGCCCATCGGTGCTTGAGGGTTTTGCCGGGAAGAGTCGCTACTCCAATCATGGCCAGCGGGTGGTGAATGGCTGCCGCTTAATGCAATCTGCGAGTGACCTTTTCCTTGGCTGGACGTCAGGGCGGGAAGGCAGGCATTTTTATATCCGCCAACTCAATGACATGAAGATCAAGATCCTCGTCGAGTTATTCGGCCGGGGTGTGATGTTGGAGTATGCGAAGTTATGCGGTTGGGCGCTGGCACTGGCGCATGCGCGTTCTGGTCAGCCCGCAGTAATCAGCGGCTACCTCGGCAAAAGCGATAAGTTTGACCAGGCGATCGCGGACTTCTCGGTTGCGTACGCGGATCAATGCGAGCGTGATCATAAGCTTCTTCTGAAGGCCGTGCAGAAGGGACGGCTGAAGATTGAGGTTGAACGGGAATAACCATTTGTGAGCCGAACCGTTATTTCCCGGGTCGTTCCCGTCTGTAATTGAATCACGTGCCCATGGCATTGAAGGAGGACGCGAAGGTTGCAAACTGCACCGGAAATGCATTTGGGCCGCAGCTCCTCGCTTCCACACTCGGACGCTTTCCAATTACGGTTTTCCGCCGATGAAAAGCGCGGTAAACACCCCATGGATTTCAAGGAGCGGGCCCTTATTGTGCTCAGTCAGGAGTTATTCGTCCACCACTGCGCGAGCACGCTTACACTTCAAACGTGTGAGTCAATTTGATTGGCATGCCTATGAACACAACAGAGCACACAAGACTTCAAGAAGCGCGGGAACAAAATGTTCCATGGAGAAAATGGGGGCCTTATCTGAGTGAGCGACAATGGGGCACAGTGCGCGAAGATTACAGTGCTTCAGGAGATGCCTGGAATTATTTCACGCACGAAAACTCCCGCTCCCGCGCCTACCATTGGGGTGAAGACGGTTTGGCTGGCTTTTCTGACGACAAGCAAAGGCTCTGCTTTGCCCTGGCGCTCTGGAATGGCAATGACCCAATCCTTAAGGAACGCCTTTTTGGCCTGACCAACAGCGAAGGAAACCATGGCGAGGATGTTAAGGAATATTATTTCTACCTGGATAGTACGCCGACCCATTCCTACATGAAGTATCTCTATAAGTATCCGCAGGCCGCTTTTCCCTATTTCGATCTCGTCAAGACCAACCGGGAGCGCAGTCGTGAGCAATTCGAGTATGAACTGCTGGATACAGGAGTGTTCAATGAGAATCGATATTTCGATGTGTTCGTCGAATACGCCAAGGAGGGACCTGAAGACATCCTGATACAAATCAGTGTCGCGAATCGCGGACCGGATGCAGCCACCCTCCATGTATTGCCAACACTTTGGTTTCGCAACACCTGGTCCTGGTGGCCAGGCGAACCGAAACCGCTCCTGGACGAGGCGGAAGCGGGCAAAGGACTCAGCGTGATGCGCGCCGTACACAAGGAACTTGGTGAACGATTTCTGTACTGCGAAGGAGAACCGCCGCTCTTATTCACCGAGAATGAAACAAACCCTGCGCGAATTGAAGGCACACCAAACCACAAACCGCATGTCAAGGATGCGATCAACGAGTATATCGTGAATGGTCGTCAGGAAGCTGTGAATCCGGGCAAATCCGGCACCAAAGCCGCTGCGCATTACCAGTTAAGCGTGCGGCCCGGCGAAACCCAGGTGATCCGTTTGCGTTTAACCGGGCAGGCATTGAAATCGCCTGGCAAGGGGCGTGGAGCAGGTGCATTGGGGAATCACTTTACTGAGGTTTTGGCAGCAAGAAGGGAAGAAGCAGATGAATTCTACGCTTCCATCACCCCACCTTCAGTCAGCGAAGATGCAGCGCGGATAATGCGGCAGGCACTGGCCGGGATGCTGTGGTCGAAGCAGTACTACTTCTTCGATTTACAAAAGTGGCTGAAGGAGCATGGAGTGGATCCCATGGCATCGCGGAGCCGCGAGACGAGGAACAAGGAGTGGTTCCACATGATCAATGACGATATTATCTCCATGCCTGATAAGTGGGAATACCCTTGGTATGCCGCGTGGGATTTGGCGTTTCATACCATGGCGTTATCGATAGTGGATCTGGATTTCTCCAAGACACAACTTAGCCTCGTGCTCCGGGAAGTTTATTTACACCCGAGCGGTCAGGTTCCGGCTTATGAGTGGAATTTTGGTGATGTCAATCCGCCCGTGCACGCCTGGGCCACGCTGTTTTTATACAATTCGGAGAAGCAAGCGCGCGGACAGGGCGATGTGGAGTTTCTCAAACGTTTGTTCAACAAACTGACGCTGAACTTTACCTGGTGGGTGAACCGGAAGGATCGTTTCGGCAAGAACGTCTTTGAAGGAGGCTTTCTCGGCCTCGACAATATCGGCGTGTTCGATCGCTCAGCTCCATTGCCAACGGGTGGTCACCTCGAGCAGGCCGACGGCACAGCCTGGATGGCGCTGTTTTGTCAAAATATGCTGGAGATTGGCGTCGAATTGGCCACTCACGATTCCGCCTACGAAGAACTGGCGTTTAAATTTGCTGAACACTTCCTTTGGATTGGCGCAGCGTTGAACCGGACAGGTGAGGACGGGCTGTGGGATGAGGAGGACGGTTTTTACTATGACCTGCTCAGGCTGCCTGATGGTCAATCCACCAGGCTCAAGGTGCGTTCAATGGTCGGGTTGCTTCCGCTTTGCGCGACGACCGTCGTGGAGCAGTATCAACGAGAGCAGGTACCGGGGCTGGTGGAGCATATTTACCAGCGCCTTGCCAGGATGCCAGAACTGGCGGCCAGTATCCACGCAACCGGACCAGGTTATTTTGGAGTAGCTAAACGCGGCATACTGGCCATTGTCAATGAGGATCGGCTGCGGCGTATTCTGACGCGCATGCTGGATGAAAATGAATTCCTGGGGCCGCACGGCATACGGGCACTCTCGCGTTATCACGCCGAACATCCCTATTCCTTCTGGGTCCACGGCCAGGAGTACCGCGTGGATTATCTGCCAGCGGAATCCAACAGCGGCATGTTCGGCGGCAACTCCAACTGGCGCGGGCCGGTTTGGTTGCCGGTTAACGCGCTGCTTATCCGCGCGCTGCTGCAATACTATATGTATTACGGAGACAATTTTAAGGTGGAATGCCCGACCGGCTCTGGCAGGCGGATGAATTTGTTTGAAGTCAGCCGGGAACTGGCCAACCGTCTGACCAGTAATTTCCTGCGCGATGAGCAGGGCCGGCGGCCGGTGTATGGCGGCATTGAAAAATTCCAAACTGATCCGTATTGGCGCGACAACATTCTGTTCCACGAATACTTTCATGGCGATAATGGCGCAGGTCTCGGCGCAAGCCATCAAACGGGGTGGACGGGTTTGATCGCGGGATTGATTCAGATGTATGGACACCTGGACGCGAAGTCAGTCCTTGAAGGAGGCAAGGAGAAGGGAGTGCAGTACAGAAAATCGAAAGAATCCATTCAAAGGGAGGAACCAGCCGCTCTCACCCTAACTTGAGATTCGGCGTGGGAAGATGATTGTGGTTACTTCGGGCAGGCGTGTGCGATAAGTGCAAGGTGGTGGCTGGAACAAAGGCGAAGAACGGGTTGCTTAGGGTGAGCCAAGAGGCGCTAATTGATCTTCTGAACCCGTTGAATGATGAAAGCCGTGATTCGAAGTTCCCGCGGGCGACTTGAATTCATGGAAGTTCAACCATGCGTGGGGCATATGAAGCATAAACGATCCTGCTGTTTGACAGCGAGTCCAACAGGATTAGTGTAAATGACAAGGGAGATTGGGAAATACTGTAATCCGGACGTTCTTTTTGAATTTTGACGGGCCGGGCAGGTTGTGGTGACAGGCCGGGCAATCTCGAACATGGGGTTACAATCCAAGAGGAAGCGTGTAAGACAGAAATAATGAACATCCGGTATCCCGCCTCCATCCAGGGCGGGCCATTGCAACCGAGAAAGAGGAGCAAATCACATGGCAGGTCACGAAATCGTCGAATTCATCCGGGTGGTAATTGAATGTACCGCCATGGGAATCGAGATTCTGGCGGTAATGGTAATTGTGACCGCTATAATCGTGGTTACCTGTTCGCGCGGCACTGTGCGTTACGTCCTTCAAATCGGCAGACCCGGTGCCTACGAGGCCTACAAGCACCAGTTAGGAAAGCCTTTGCTATTGGGATTGGATTTGTTGGTGGCCAGCGATTTGGTGAAGACTGTAGCCTTGGAACTAACGATGAATAATGTTTTGACATTGGGTTTGCTGGTTTTGATTCGAACATTTTTAAGCTGGTCGCTTGTAGTTGAAATCGAAGGCCGCTGGCCTTGGGAAGCCAAAGAAGGGAAAGGGAGCGAAAGCCTGACTTAAAAACCTAAAAGCAAGGAAGTAGATGCGCATGCAGGAAGATTCAAAAGTCTCAATCGTTCAAAAGAACCGCCTGCCAAATGGTGACGAGGTTTAATCGCATCGTCAAACTGGCAGTTAATTACCCGACAGCAAGCAAACTAAATATGAAATACAAACTCGCAAATATAACATTGGCTGCTTTTGTGATGATGGCAGTGACTTTGACCGCACGCGCCGCAGACGAGGCAGATCTCAAAACAGAGGTAAACAATGCCATCGCCAGGTTCAAGGAGGCGGATCCAGGCATTAGCACGCTCTTCCAGACATCGGCAGGCTATGCGGTGTTTCCAAGCGTGGGCAAGGGTGGGTTGGTCATCGGTGGAGCACATGGCAAAGGACTGGTCTTTGAGAAGGGCAAGGCAGTGGGCGAAGTGACGTTAACCGAAGCGAGCATTGGCGCGCAGGTTGGCGGGCAAGTCTTTTCAGAAGTCATCTTTTTCGAAACCCCGGCGGTGCTTGAGGATTTCAAGACCGGCAAGTTCACAATGGATGCAACAATCAATGGTGTCGTCGCTGCCGAAGGAGTGGAGAAAAGCGCCAAATTCCAGAATGGAGTGGAGGTGTTCGTGCTTCCCAAGACCGGGCTGATGGGACAGGCCGCTGTTGGTGGACAGAGATTCAAATTTAGGCCGCTGACGCAACAGTAGATCCAGGCCGGGCATGGCCGTGAGTTGAGTGAGCCTCGACCTTGAGCGCACCGCATCTCGAGGATCGGACTGAGGTGGGCAGACAGCAGCATCTTAGTTGTCGCAAGTCCTTCCTCGTCGTTTATCAAATTACGCAAACCACAATAGTTCAAGGGACATCCAAGGAGGTAGCCACATAAATTTGTATCGCTGCTTTAAAGACAAAGTTGCAATGATGAATTAAGTTTTTGCGAGGGCCGATTTATGGAAGCAGTGATTCAGGAAATTTTCGACCATCCATTTGGCTGCGTGCGTGGACCATTGGCGTTTCGGCTTATCATCCAGCCTTTGGTGGCGGTCAGCCTTGCGATCCTCGCCGGATTGAAAGACGCTCGAGAAGGGTACTCCTCCCACGGTTGGGTCATCGCCACCGACTCATCCCAGAAACTCAAATTACTTCACGAAAGTTGGAAAGACGCAGCCAAGTTGTCCGTCGCAGCGGTAATCGTTGACCTTATATACGAAATCATTGTGTTTCAACGGCTCTATCCTGGCCAAACCTTAATCGTTGCGACCATCAGCGATGATCGAGATGCGGTTAAATTGGCGGTGTAAAAATCAAGTGAATGTATGAACGACCCAGGCAAAAAGACCATTGGCAGAAAGCAGAAAGTCGTCAACGAAATGACTGAATATTGTTTCACTTTCTTATACCTGGCATTTTTCCTTGGTGCCATTGCCTGGTACCGAAGATTGATCCTGATGGAGTACCATATTAGCTACTTACATTACGGGTTCGCCATAGTCGAAGCATTGATTTTGGCCAAAGTCATTTTGGTGGGAAATGCATTGCACCTGGGGCGGGAGCTCGAGAATAAAAGACTGATTTATTCAACCATCTACAAGGCAGTTGTTTTTACTATTTTTGTAGCCGTTTTTGGTGTCATCGAGCACGCAATAGAAGGGTGGCTCCATGGGAATGGGCTGGTGGGAGGACTGAAAGAGTTTATGGATACTGGCCGTGATGAGTTGCTTGCGCGGTGTCTTATAACGTTCTTTGCATTCATACCGTTTTTCGGTTTTCAGGAGATAGGTCGAGTAATGGGCGCAGGCAAGATTGGCGAATTATTTTTTAAAAGAAGTCACGCATAGAAGCCATTACTTGTCAGAAAATAAGTTGATGAATCTTCAAAATCACCTTGGTTGCCACTTTGGGTGAATCTTGTCGCGGTGCTTTCCGATTTCCCACATGAAGGCAGGTGGTGTCTGGTATTCATTTCGGGTTTGTCCCCATCGTGCCGCTTCATTTTATGGAGTACTGCAATCGACAACGCCAGCGGCTTTTCACAGCCTCGTCATTCAGAGACGGATATTCGGGCATTTGCGGGGGCATTAAAAAAGTATGATAAAGTCGTTTTCCAACTCGATTCTTGCAAGGGGCCTCAGCAAAGTGGCAGAGGCAGTTTGCAATTATCCCGGCTGGTTCATTTATCCGCAAATCATTCTCTCTGCCCTTTGCGTGGTTTACACCGTCCATGGCTTAAAACGGGATATGAACCGGGACAATCTGGTTGGGCCAGGCGTCAATTACCACGAAACCTACCTGAATTTCCGGAAGGAATTCCCAGGCGAGGATCAGGTGGTGTTGGTGGAAGGCGGCGACTGGGAACACAACCGTCAGTTCACTGAGCGGCTTGCCGCACGACTCAAACTGGAAACCAACCTGATCACCGGGGTCTTCTACAAAGGTGATTTGGCCACCCTTGGCCCGAAAGCACTTTTGTTGGTCCCAACTGCGGACTTGGAGCGAATGCAAAAGTCTGTAAGCGAATATTTGCCCTTCCTCAAGGGCTTCACCCAGGCAACCAATCTCGATTCGCTCTTCGCCATGGTGAATTCGGAGTTCCGTACCGCTGGACGCGGGACGGCAGAGCAGGGAGAGAACTTGATGAAATCCATTCCGTTTCTCGAAGGCATCCTGGTCGAGGCAAATCAAAGCTTATCCCACCCGGGCCGCCCACCTGGACCGGGCATGGAGGCCCTCTTTGGCGCAACGAGGGCGGAACAGCATCTTTATTTGACCTTTGACAAAGGCCGAATATTTATGCTGACGCTCCGCCCGAGGAGCAAGGATTTGGCACCACAGGTTATAAAGCGCCTGCGGTACTTGATTGGGGAGACGGAAAGCGAGGTTCCCGGGGTAAATGCCGGTCTGACTGGCGGGGCGGTCTTGAATTACGACGAAATGCGCCAGTCTGAACGGGACTCGATCGTCGCGAGCGTGGCTGCCCTCATCATCTGCTCGGTAATTTTTATAACCGCGTATCATGAAGTAAGCCGACCCCTGAAGGCCGCGCTTTGTCTCCTCATCGGCTTCGGCTACACGCTGGGATTTACGACGCTGGTTATTGGCCACCTGAATATCTTAAGCATCACGTTCGCGCCGATGTTGATCGGATTGGCGATTGATTTCGGGGTCCAGTTCATTACTCGTTATGAAGAGGAGATGCGCAACCGCCGTACGGTTCGCGAGGCCATCACAAAAGCAACTGTCTTCACGGGCCAAGGAATCGTCGTCGGCGGCCTGACTACTGCGGCGGCTTTTCTCGCGATGGGGTTGACGCATTTCAAAGGGATCCGGGAGATGGGCATCATCTGCGGTGGAGGGCTGCTCCTATGCCTGATTCCAATGATGACAACACTGCCCGCCTTGCTGATGCGCGGCCGAGAAAATCTGCGCAATCAGGAAACCGGCATCAGCGGCCGGACGCGTCTGCAGATCGAAAAGATGTGGCTCCGACATCCGGTAGTGGTGGTGGCAGTCACGTTCGTATTGTTTGCCATTGCCGCACGGCAGCTTGGGCGTGTCTATTTTGACTACAATCTGCTCGGCATGCAGAGCAGGAATTTGGATTCAGTTCGTTATGAAAACAAATTGCTTCATTCGGCTGGCCGGTCCGTGATGTTCGCCGCCATCATCGCCGATTCTCCGGAGCAAGCCCGTCAATATGAGGAGAAGGTTAAATCACTGCCATCGGTCTCGGGTACCGAATCGGTGGCGGGATATTTGACTGAAGACCAGGGCAAAAAATTAGAGTTGGTCCGTTCCCTCAAAAGCGAGATGGCCGACATGCAGTTCGCCCCGGTGGACCGGCAACCAGTGCAAATTGATAAACTCAGTGCCACGCTGTGGTATTTGCAGGGATATCTTGGACAGGCCTTGATGGAAGTGCAGAAATCCAAACCGGACCAGGCCGCTAAATTGCGCTCATTCCGAGAGCGCATCATCGATTTCCGCAAATCGATACTCGGCGGCCAGCCTCAAGTTCCAGAGCAGCTCTGCAGGTACCAGGAAGCTCTGTTCATGGAGTTTCATCACACAGTCGAAGCGTTAAAATCTCAAGATGCCAGCGGTCCTCTGCGTCCATCAGACCTGCCGGCGGTTTTACGCGACCGCTTCATTGGCGTGACGGGTAAATACCTGGTGCAAGTCTATCCCAAAAAAGACATCTGGCATCATGAAAACCAACACGAATTCATCCAGCAGTTGGAGGCCGTAATTCCACCTGATAATGTGACTGGCATGCCGACCCAGATTTACCGGGACACCACCCTTCTTAAAGTTAGTTACCAGCAAGCGGCCTGGTATTCACTTTGCGCCATAGCCATCATGCTCTTCCTCCATTTTCGTTCGCCGGGATGTGTGATTCTGGCTTTGCTTCCGGTTGGAATTGGTTCCGTCTGGTTGGTGGGACTCATGGGGTCGGTTGGCATTCCCTTTAATCCGGCGAATATCATGATCCTGCCGCTATTGGTTGGCATCGGTGTCACTAATGGTATTCAAATTTTAAATCGTGTGGCTGAAGAGCAGGAGCCCGAAGTCCTCGCCAAAAGCACTGGTAAAGCGGTGCTCGTTTCCGGCCTGACGGCGATTACCGGCTTCGGCACCCTGCTTTTGGCGAAGCATCAGGGAATCAAGAGCCTGGGTGAAATCATGCCTGTGGGCATCGCCACCTGCATGATTGTCAGCCTGACCTTTCTGCCCGCGCTGTTGCGCCTCCTGAGCCGACGAGGGTGGGCGGTCGGATCTGCGCCGCAGCGAGCTACTGTTAGTGAAGGATGGCATTGGCTCCGGTGGCACAGACATTGAAAGTCTGCACGAGGAAGAATTCAAAAGGGCGGCGGATATGTGCAACCAGTAAAAACAATGAGGCACAAAAGCGGGGTGGGGCAGATGATCAAACCAAGGTGGATGCGGGAGAATCCAGGTTCAGACGGGATTTGTTGAGGACCTGATGGAACAGTTGAGTGCGGATAGAAAAATAATTCGACGCAAGTAGAGTTCTGGATTGCAAAATCCCTTAAAATTTATAAAATGCGTCATGAACCACAACGAAAGTAATTTCTCCTCACGTCGTGATTTTATCAAAACAACCGGTAAAGTAGCTGCGGTTTCAGCCTTGGCGGGACTCGTCATACCTCATGTTCATGCGGCTGAAAACAATACCATTCAAGTGGCCCTGGTCGGTTGCGGGGGACGCGGCACCGGCGCTGCTGATAACGCGCTCAGTGTCAAAAACGGGCCTCTCAAATTGGTGGCCATGGCGGATGTGTTTGATGGCAAACTCAAGGGCAGCTACGAAACCCTCTCGAAACAACACGGCGAAAAAGTAGATGTGCCGGAAGATCGTAGATTTGTGGGTTTCGATGGATACAAAAAGGCAATGGATTGTCTTAAGCCAGGTGATATCGTCATATTCACCACGCCCCCGGCTTTTCGTTGGGTGCATTTTACCTATGCGATCCAAAAGGGCCTGAATGTTTTCATGGAGAAGCCGGTGACAGTTGATGGGCCAACCTCCAAGAAAATGCTTCAGCTCGCTGAGGAAGCGAAGAAGAAAAACCTTAAAGTGGGAGTTGGCTTGATGTGTCGCCATTGCAAAGTTCGACAGGAACTTTTCGACCGCATCAAGGGCGGTGAGATTGGTGATATCGTCACGTTACAAGCCTACCGCATGCATGCGCCAGTCGCTGCCTGCTTCACCCCTCCCAAGCCTGGTGACATCAGCGAACTGCTCTATCAGATACGGGATTTTCATAGTTTCCTATGGGCCAGCGGCGGTCTTTACAGCGATTTCTATATCCACAACATTGACGAGTGCTGCTGGATGAAGGATGCGTGGCCGGTCAAAGCCCAGGCGCTGGGTGGGCGCAACTACCGTGGTGGCGACGTGGATCAGAACTTCGATGTATACTCCGTGGAGTACACCTTTGGAGATGGAACCAAGTTGTTTCTAAATGGTCGCGCCATGGAAGGTTGCCATGAAGAATTCGCCAGTCATGCACTCGGCACCAAAGGTTCAGCCATCATTTCCACTCAATCACACACACCAGCTCGCTCGCGTATTTACAAGGGTTATGACTTGAAAGGTTCCAAACCAACCTGGACCTATCCCGGAAAAGAACCTAATCCGTATCAGGTCGAATGGGAAGACCTGGTGGATGCGATTCGAAACGACAAACCCTACAACGAAGTCAAACGCGGTGTGGAAGCCAGTCTTGTTACCAGCATGGGACGCATGGCAGCGCACACAGGCCAGGTGGTTACTTTTGATGAAATTCTAAATAGCGGCCATGAATTTGCGCCGACGGTTGATCAATTAGCGATGAATTCACCTGCACCGCTGCAAGCGGACAAGGATGGCAGATATCCGATTCCGATGCCCGGTATCAAGAAGGATCGTGAGTACTAAATTTTAGCCAGGTTCAGACATGTGCGGCGGCCCTCACCGGCCGCCGCTTTTTTATTTGCGGCCTAATCCAATGATTGTGCCCAAAGACGGGTTGATCCGGGGTAAATGATTTGTCCTGTAAGCGAGATATCAATACGGGACTATAAACTACTAAAAGGAATCAAGTTCAAAACTTGATCAGAGGACCGAGCGTCACAAGATCCCTCTAAGGAAAATCGGAGAGGGCAGCTCAAATACAATTGTGCCGCCCTTTCATGCGGGTTTAACTGCTTTGGAATTATCAGTCAGAATGGCGCGCATTGCCTATCAGGAAGCCGAAGATACAGGCAGCCAATGCGACCATTGCGACAGATTTCCAAGGATTATCATGTACGTAGGTATCAGTTACACCACTTACATTTTTGGCAGTATCAGTAACCTTTTTTTGTACATTTTGGAATTTCTCTGACGCCTTTCGCTGGAGGTTTTGATATCTATCGGACGCCTTCGATTTGATGTCCTCAGCAGTATCCTTTAAATTTGTATTCATTTATGAATATACGACGAGGTTTTGGGAGCACAACTGGATTTATGAATCACTTCGTACGGTGCCTTATTTCGATCTAGGGAGATTCACCCAGTGGCAGGCAGTTCAATCCTGGATCAAATTGAGAAATGGCGATTCTGTCATCAGCCAAGACTCATAAGAACCCAGTCTATGCAGGATATTTTGCCGACCCGTTTGTATGGAGGTTTAAGGGTAATTACTACGCAATTGGCACAGGGGCTTCAGATGCAGAAGGTAAAGTGGTGGGAAAGGCATTTTCAGTGCTACAGTCTGTCGATTTTTTCGATTGGCAATTTGCTGCCAATGCCTTGTTGCATCCCGACCCGAGTTTGGGGAATAATTTTTGGGCTCCGGAAGTGGCTTCCCACGGAGGCCGGTTTTACTTGTACTACTCGGTGGGGCACGAAGATAAAAATCATCAGTTACGCGTTGCTGAAAGTGAAAGCCCGCAAGGCCCATATCGCGATATGGGCATCACGCTGATTGATCCAAGGAAATGTTCATTTGCCATTGATCCACACCCTTTCCTGGATGACGACGGACAATGGTATCTGTTCTATGCGCGTGATTTCCTGGAGACTGCGGAAGGCCGTGCTGGTACGGCGCTGATGGTAACGAAACTGGAGCGAATGACCGAGATTGTCGGTGAAGGAAGCGTGGTAATGCGCGCGCGCCATGATTGGCAAAGATTTCAAAAGGAGCGTTCAATGTATGGTCAGACATGGGATTGGCATACCCTCGAAGGACCTTTCGTTCGAAAGCACAATGGACGTTATTACTGTTTTTACAGCGGAGGACGATGGGAAACAGAAAACTATGGAGTTGACTATTGTGTCTCAGACAACGTGATGGGGCCTTATTCGGAATCTGGCAATGAAAACGGTCCGCGTGTTTTGAGAACAGTTCCGGGGCGCGTGCTGGGACCAGGTCATAATTCGATTGCGCTCGGTCCTGACGACGAAACGGAGTACGTTGTTTATCATGCCTGGGACAAAGAAATGAAGGCTCGCCGGATGTGCATCGACCGACTCTTTTGGACTGATGAAGGACCGCGCTGCGAAGGGCCGACTTATCAATCCAATACTGACGGTTCACCCATTTGATTGACCGCGTCATCCCTTTGCGAAATCTGCCCGTACCGTATTTTCATTGGACTGTCTTTGGATGCCTGTTGTTTCTGGGCTTGCCTTGAAGCTTGAACTTGCCGAATCTTTCAGCAGGACAACTTACTATGGCAAAAAAAGCGTTGATTACCGGCATCACTGGACAAGATGGCTCCTACCTTGCTGAGCTGCTTCTCTCCAAAGGCTACGAAGTAAACGGCATTATCCGCCGTGCCAGCACATTCAACACCGGTCGGTTGGAATCCATTTACGCGGACCCTCATTCTGGCAATGGCAGGCTTTTCCTGCATTATGGAGATTTGAGTGACGCGAGCGCCCTGGCACGATTGATAGGTAAAATTCAACCTGAGGAAATCTACAATCTCGCAGCGCAAAGCCACGTAAGAGTCAGTTTCGACAGTCCGGAGTACACGACGGATATTACAGCCACGGGAACCGTGCGCTTGCTGGAGGCTATCCGGGAAACCGGGATCAAGCCTCGATTTTACCAGGCTTCCTCCAGCGAAATGTATGGACTGGTCCAGGAGGTTCCGCAGACGGAGAAAACACCGTTCTATCCGCGAAGTCCCTATGGTTGCGCCAAGGTTTACTCCTATTGGGTCACTGTGAATTATCGTGAGTCCTACGGGCTCCATGCAAGCAACGGCATTTTATTCAATCACGAATCACCACGGCGCGGAGAGACTTTTGTCACGCGCAAGATTACGCGTGCGGTGGCTCATATCAAAGCCGGGCTTCAGAACAAGTTATTCCTGGGCAACCTTGATGCCAAACGGGATTGGGGCTACGCAAAAGAATACGTCGAGGCAATGTGGCTAATGTTGCAACAGGAAAAGGCCGACGATTATGTCATTGCCACCAACGAAACCCATTCGGTTCGCGAGTTCCTGGAAGTGGCTTTTGACTGCGTTAAGCTGGACTGGAAAAACCACGTGGAGATTGATCCTCGATATTACAGGCCTGCCGAAGTTGACCTGTTAATTGGGGATTTCAGCAAGGCCAGGCGAGTGCTGGGTTGGGAACCGAAAACAAGATTTGCGGATCTGGTCAAACTGATGGTTGATGCGGACGTGGAACTTTTAAGAAAACACCAAAAAGGTGAAATCCCGGGTTGTCGGTTGACCTTTCTGAGAATTTCTACGGCGCAAGCGGCCGATGAAACTTTTGAAGGAAGTCTTTGTAGGCGGATTTGATACCGATCTCAAGGCTCACCTTGGGTGTCCAACCCAGCGCAAAAAGTTTCGAGCTGTCCATCAGTTTTCGAGGGGTGCCGTCGGGTTTTGAGGTATCCCAGACTATCTCTCCGCGGTAATCAATGATTTTCTTCACCAGTTCGGCAAGTTCCTTGATGGAAATATCATTGCCGTAACCGATGTTTATGAATTGTTCCTCGCTATAGTTTTCCATCAAAAAGAAGCAGGCTGCAGCGAGGTCATCCGCATAAAGAAATTCACGCAACGGCGTGCCGGTGCCCCAACAAGTTACTGTGGCCGAGTTGGCAATTTTTGCTTCGTGGAATTTGCGAATCAAAGCAGGGAGTACGTGGGAATTTTGTAAATCGTAATTATCATTAGGTCCATACATGTTGGTAGGCATGGCCGAGATGAAGTCACAACCATGCTGGCGCCGCAAGGCCTCACAAAGCTTGATACCGGCAATCTTGGCTATGGCGTACCACTGGTTCGTGGGTTCCAACGGGCCTGATAGCAGATAATCCTCCTTTAGCGGCTGTGGTGCCAATTTGGGATAAATGCAGGAACTGCCAAGGAAGAGCAGTTTTTTAACGCCCTGTTCATATGCACCGTAAATCAGGTTATCCTGAATCACCAGATTATCGTGCAAAAAGGCTACTGGTTGTTGACTGTTGGCGAGAATGCCACCGACTTTGGCCGCGGCAACGAAAACATATTCCGGCTTTTCCTGTCGATAAAACTGACGGGTAGCGTTAACATCCAGCAGATTCAATTCTGCGCGGGTTTTGCCGATAAGATTGGTGAAGCCCAATTCCTGTAGTTTCCTAAAAATGGCGCTACCCACCAGGCCACCGTGGCCAGCAACATAGATACGCGCATCCCGTGCGATTTTCATACGCTGGAAGCCTAAGTCACTTAAGCTCTTAATGACAAGCGGCTAAGTAAAATCAAGATTTTTGCAAAGATGGTGGGTGTCTATTTTGTGGGCAGTGTCAATGATTTTGGGACACAGATGAAATTTTTTCCAAGCTGGATCAAAATAACAGCGACTTAGAGCGGAAAACTCTGCGCAAAGATTTTGTATTAGGGAATAGAATTTAGGACAGATGGCCAGATTCGATGCATGTATTTTTGGCACTGGGCTTGCTAATAAGGGTTTGCGGTTGGCAGCAGGCTATATTGAACAAACTGTAATTATACTATAAACCGCCTGTTGCTCTGTTCAAACCGAAACAGAAAGAGAACGACTATGAAACTCACCCAGTTAAAGAAAGCGGGGTTCACGCTGGTGGAAATCATGATAGTAGTGGCCATCATCGGGCTGTTGGCTGCTGTCGCGATTCCCAACTATGTGCACGCTCGCACGAACGCACAACAGAGTGGTTGTATCAATAACCTCCGGCACATCGATGGGGCCAAACAACAATGGGCCTTGGAAACCAAGGCGGCAGCGACCGCATCTCCGCAATTATCAGATATTCAGTCTTATCTGGGACGGGGAACAAACGGTAATCCTCCAATTTGTCCTGCTGATTCAGCTGCAGCCTTTGCGTCGAGTTACGCTATACATGACCTCCAAAACCCACCGACTTGTCTCATCAACACGACTAATCATGTTCTAAATTTAAACTAGAGACCATTAAAGAAGTTTGCAAAGGCTTGGGTAATCCACCCAAGCCTTTGCATTTGGCGGGATATCGGATGAATCATGACATTCAGGAAGAGACATAAATTAGTGTTGTCTGAATCAGATGCTAAAATACAATCTGAACTTGAAATTTGAATCAATCAAAGCATGAACGGGATATTGGAAATCAAAGATTTACGCGTGGAATATCGCACGCGCTCGATTGGCCAGGCTCCCAAAGTTGCATTGAAAGGCCTCAACCTGAGCGTCAAGCAAGGTGAGGTTTTTGGTTTTTTGGGGCCAAACGGCGCAGGGAAGACGACGACCATGAATGTGCTTCTTGGTTTCGTAAATGCAACTGCCGGGGCAGCTTATCTCTTTGGTGTCAACGTCAATGAACCGATCGCCCGCCAAAGGATCGGTTATCTTCCCGAGCTAACCTACTACTACAAGTTTTTGAGTGCTGACGAACTACTGCGCTTTTATGCCCGTATCTTCGGCATTCCGAGGAGCGAGACTAATAGAAGAATTGATGAACTGATAAAACTTGTTGAGTTGGAACATGCGCGGCACCGGCCAATTAAAACTTATTCCAAGGGCATGCAGCAGAGAGTGGGACTTGCGCAGGCGCTTATCAATAACCCGGATTTGCTGATTTTAGATGAACCAACCAGTGGTTTGGATCCGATTGGACGGATGAAAGTGCGGGAAATCATACAGCGACTGAAGAATGAAGGGAAAACGGTTTTCTTTTCTTCCCACGAATTGGGCGAGGTGGAAACCGTCTGTGACCGGGTAGCAATTCTCTACCAAGGCGAATTAAAAGTAGAGGGACGAGTAAACGATCTGCTGCAGAAGTACCAGACAAATCTGGAGCAGATTTTCCTTAAAATCATTGGGTATCCACAGCAAGTCAACTCATGAACGTTATTTTTGCCCTTTCCAATGTCGTCATCAAGGAACTATATCGAAGAAAAGATTTTTACGTTCTTTTTATAATGACCGTCATCATCACGCTCGTGATGGCTTCGGCGAATCTTTTTCACGATGACAAAATCATAAGATATCTTAAGGAGATATGCCTGTTGTTGATCTGGGTTTCCGCTCTGGTCATGGCCGTGGGAACAGCAGCCCGGCAAATCCCTGCTGAAAGGGAGAACCGCACTATTTTTCCTCTGCTAGCAAAACCGGTCACACGTTGGCATGTAATTGTAGGCAAGTTCCTGGGCTGCTGGTTGGCCTGCGGGATGGCGTTGGTTGTCTTTTACTTATTTCTGCTGCTAGTGAGCGCTTCGCGAGATCATGCCTGGCCCATATTAGAATACTTCCAGGCTCTATGGTTGCAGTGGATGTTTTTGGCCATCGTAATTTCGTTCGTTTTGTGGGGGTCCATCGTTTTTGCGGCGCCATCGTCCAATGCCACAATAAGTTTGGTTTTTATCATTGGGATACTGCTCATTGGAAGACACTTACACCAGGTGGCAATAGAGCGTCCTGAACCATTCCGGACAATCATATCTATCATTTATTTTATTATTCCTCACCTTGAGTGGTTTGATGTTCGCGACCTTGTGATTCATAGTAAGGGGTTGATTGCATGGGTTGATTGTGGATTTGCCACCGTGTATGCCGCTGCTTACACGGGTTTTTTTCTATTTTCAGCCTGGCTATGCTTTAGACAGAAAGCTTTGAATTAAATGACAATGCCGGCTCCATATCTGATTATATCCTTATTTCTGACAGTCTGCTTTACATTAGCCACGTGTTTGCAAACCCGCACATCGACGTGGGGGGATCGAGCGCAAGCTGGCAGTATGATCAAGGTTTTATTCGGAGATGGACGACGCATGATTGCCAGCCATTTTTTCGTAAAAGCGGACGTTTATTTTCATAACGGCTATTATCCTTCCATTTTCGATCAAGCCCACAGGGAACCGGCAAAACCTCATCAAATGTTGGGCGAGCATGACGAGCACGATGAGCATGAACATGAAAAGGAGATGGACTTCCTAGGGCAGCCAAAAGATTGGATCGACCGTTTTGGGCGGCATTTTTACTCCTCCTCACATTCGCATCTTGAAAAGCCGGAAGATGCCAGGGAAATATTGCCGTGGCTGAAAATCTCCGCGGAATTGGACCCTGAACGAGTGGAAACCTATACGACAGCAGCTTACTGGCTCCGTTCCCAGATCGGGAAGGTAAGTGAAGCCGAGGACTTTCTTCGCGAGGGACTCCGAGCCAATCCTGATAGCTACGAGATACTGTATGAATTGGGTGAATTGTATGCAGAAAATCATCACGACCCGGTTCGTGCGTGCAACCTTTGGGAACTTGCGCTTCGTCGTTGGAACGAACAAGAGAAAAATGACAGGCACCCTGATATATTCTTAAATCAGGAAATTACCACTCATCTGGCGACGGTGGAAGAACAACTCGGGAATCTACCAGAGGCGATGCACTACCGTGAACTTGAAAAAAAGGCTTCACCCTTTCCCGAGGTTGTTCAGGAGCAGATTGATGACCTCAAGAAGAAAATGGCCGCCAAGAAAACTTCTTCTTAACACCGGCAACCGCAGCGTTAGGCTGGAACCGCCTTTGCCGTTAGCACAGAAACAATTCAGGAGCAGCAGTCCGGCCACAATTGGGCTTTGTGTTATGAGCCGATATTGTTTAATAAGTAGGCATGAAGATTCGGCGTGCCGAAATTAACCGCGCTACAAAAGAGACGCGCATTGCAATAAAGCTGAAGATTGATGGCTCAGGAAAGTCCTCCATCCGGACCGGTATCCCATTTTTTGACCACATGCTGACCCTTTTCGCCAAGCATGCCGTGATGGATTTGCATTTGGACTGCGTTGGGGATCTGGAAGTGGATGCGCATCATACGGTGGAAGACTGTGGCATCGCGCTCGGTCAAGCCTTGCTTCAAGCATTGGGTGATAAGAAGGGAATACGACGGTACGGAGCTGGCTTTGATCCTAAAAACCCGTTTGTCGGGGAAGCATATGTCCCGATGGATGAATGCCTTGCCAGATGTGTCGTTGATTTCAGCGGGCGACCCTATCTCGTCTGGCGAGGATTGAACGAAAAAGGACTAAAAAAGATTAGCTCTGCGGAAAAGACGCAAGATATGTCGAGTTCGTTTAGGTTTGGTTTGGCCAGGGAATTTTTTCAAGGGTTTACGAATGAGGCGCGTTGCAACCTGCATTTGGAACTTCTGTACGGGGACGAACCACACCATATCGTCGAGGCCCTCTTTAAAGCATTCGCCAAAGCGGTAGATATTGCTTGTCAACGAGATCCGCGAATTGCGGGACAGGTTCCGAGTACCAAGGGGAAACTGTAATCATGGTTGAATACCAGCCTCTTTTACACCGTCGAACCCGATGAAGATTGAAAGTGACTATTCTTCCGCCAGTGACGAGCAACTGGTTCGAGCAGCCAAGAAGGGTGAAATGGCTGCATTTGAAGAATTGGTTGCACGGCATAGGGATAAGATATACGCGCGTGCGTTTAGCATGATGCGGAATGAGGAAGAAGCCGTGGATCTTTGTCAGGAAGCGTGGGTTAAGAGTTGGCAACGATTGCAGCAATTTCAGGGTGACTCCAGTTTTGGAACCTGGATGACTCGAATTGTTATCAATCTTTGCCTGGATCAACTGCGGAAGCGCAAACGGCAGCGCACGGAATCGATCGAGGAAATGAGTGAGGAGTCGGGTGGGGTTGAGCGACAAATGCCAACCGTAACCATTAATCCCACTGAAAGACTCGAGCGGGCTGAGCTCCGGAAGAGAATTGATCAAGCATTAAGCCAACTCTCGCATGAGCATCGAACCGTGCTGGTTTTGCATGAGTTTGAAGAAATGGAATATAAAGAAATTGCCAAAACCATGGGGTGCTCAATTGGGACTGTAATGTCTCGATTGTTCTATGCTCGCAGGAAAATGGCAGTGTTGTTAGCGAATTTAAAAAACGAAGAATTAAAATGATCGACCACGATTCTCAATTTTTGAAATTGCAGTCCTACCTTGATGGCGAGTTAAGCGCCAAGGAAAAGACTGAAGTGCAGGACTGGCTCGCAAAGGATGAGCAAGCCCGGTTGCTTCTGGCGGAGTTGCAAAACACCAATGGCGCTTTGGCTGGCTACGAAGCCGGCATAAAGCTGCCTGAATCACGGGAGTTCTTCTGGTCCAAGATCGAGCGTGAAATCAAACGTGAAAGCGAAGCTCCTGTTTCCCGAGCGCCGTTTTCCCTGGTTGCCTGGATACAGCGACATTTGGTCCCGGTGAGCGGCGCAGCAGTCGCCTGCCTGGCACTCCTGCTGGTTTTACAGTTTTCTCCAACGGGAAACCAAACGGGAGAAATTGAGCTTTCCTCCAATGACATGGGGGTTGCAACGTATCGTGATCAGCAGGAAAAATTGACGATGGTATGGCTTTACGATAAATCCGATTCAGAGTTTACTGATTCGCAGTCTGCTGATAGTGTCCAAACCCAATGAAAAGGCGCTGTATCACTCGATTATTTTCCAAGACCGCTTTATTGATTTGCCTGGGGCTTCTCGGTTTAGGAACAGTTTATGCCGAAGACCTCAATATCAAGTTTATCCTGGTATGGGCCACAAATGATGAGGCACCTCCCGAGAAGCACAAAGAGTTAAGCGCACAGTTGGAGAAGAAATTGCAAAGTGGTGCTCCTTACAAGTGGAAGCATTATTATGAGATGCATAAAACCAACGTGGTTTTGCATCCCAAAGAGACGAGGAAGATTGAGATGAGCAAGCATTGCCTGCTTGAGGCGACCAACCCCAACGATGGCCGGATTCAAGTGAATCTTTATGGCGAAGGCAAGCCGGTGTCAAAGCATGTCGAACCTCTGCCAGCCGGTCAAATCGTGACGCTTGGTGGCAACGCCAAGAATGACACGGGTTGGATGATCCTCATCCAACGCAAAGATGATAAAAAGGATGCTGATGTCAAGCCTGTGCCGGCCAAGACAGAGCCAGTCAAGACAGAGCCAGTCAAGACAGAGCCAGTCAAGACAGAGCCAGTCAAGACAGAGCCAGTCAAATAGTTGCGAGTTACTTTGAAATCAAAACGCCCCGCACTCAGTGCGGGGCGTTTGCTTTTACTTCCTGGACATTTTCGATCAGGTCAGCTCCTCGCCGTTTGCCACATTGACGATTTTGAACAACTCGGCATGTAAAGAAGGCTCGGCGCGGAAGGAAAGTTTGCCGAAGTACCGTTTCTCCATTTCGATAAGATGCTTCTCATCCTCATTGCGCAGACGTTCCAGCACGCTCGGGTGAACCACGATACGCAATTGGAAGTCAGATTCGTCGCGGGAGCGGCGTTTGAGAATCTCGCTAAGCTTGCGTTGGATTTCCACGCTCATGGTCAAAGCACTCTTCACCTTTCCACGTCCCTTGCAGTACGGACATTCTTCGTAAACTGCAGCATGCACACTTTCGGAATGCCGCTGGCGGGTCATTTCCATCAGGCCAAGTTGAGAAATCGGAAGAATATGGGTTTTGGCTTTGTCCCGGCGTAAACCGTCTTTCATCCGCTGGTAGACCGATTGCTGGTCCCGGCGTGACTTCATATCAATAAAGTCCAAAACAATCAGGCCACCCATGTTACGCAGCCGAAGTTGACGGCTGATTTCATCCGCAGCCTCTATGTTTACCTTGAGAATGGCCGTTTCCTGATCCTTGCCACCCTTATGCCGTCCGGTGTTGACGTCGATTGCGACCAATGCCTCGGTTTCGTCCACCACGATGTAACCACCACTTTTGAGATGTACCTGGCGTGAGAAGGCGTTTTCCAATTGCTTGGAAATGTTGAAGCGATCAAATACCGCTTGAGAGTCGCCGTATAATTTTACTTTGCTGGCCGAGCGTCGGGAAATCTTTGAAATCATTTCGCGCATGCGATCGTAAGCCTTGGGATTATCAACCACGATGCGCTCCACATCTTCCGTAAGAAAATCGCGAACGGTACGTTCAATCAAGTCAGGTTCCTGGAATACGCAAGTGGCAGATGGTTGGTTCTTGATTCTATCCTGAATCAGGTTCCATTCCTCAATGAGCAGTGCCAGGTCGCGGACGAAATATCGGAGTTGTTGTCCTTCGCCCACAGTCCGGATAATCACACCCATTCCGTCAGGGATATTAAGAGTGCGAAGAATCTTTTTTAACCGCTGGCGTTCCTGTTGATTTTCAATCTTGCGTGAAATACCGCTCTGGTCGGAATTGGGAAGCAGCACGAGATAGCGTCCCGGCAGGACGAGGTTGGTCGTTACGCGCGGGCCTTTGGTGCCGATCGGACCTTTGGTTACCTGGACGATGATGTCACTGCCCGGAGGGTACAGGCGTGGAATATCCTTCTGGGTGATGCGAGGCTTGTCCCGCTTCTTGGTTTCGCGCTCCACCACTTCCACTCCGCTGTCAAAGTTGCTGGGAACGATATCCCAGTAATGGAGAAAAGCGTTCTTTTCAAAGCCGATGTCAACGAACGCGGCTTTCAAACCGTCCTCAAGATTTCGAACCTTGCCTTTGAAAATGCTGCCGACCAGGCGTTCTTCAGTTGTGCGCTCGATCGTGAATTCTTCCAGTTTGCCTTCTTCGAGCACCGCCACGCGGGTCTCAAGCGATTCGGCGTTGATGATGACTTCCTTGTGGCTCTTCTTTATTGGCCTGATCAGGCGCTGAACCTTTTTGATGACGTTCGAAGCAGCTGCCTTGATGGTCTCAACAATGCCTTGCGGCTTTTGTTGGATCGTTACTGGTTCATAAGGCTTTTCTTCATGCACCTCGGCCGGAGTTTCCAAATTCGGCTCGCGAAATCCGCCTTGTTCCACTTCAGCTTTGGTCTGTTCTACCGCGGGTGTGCCTTCCGCAGGCAGCCCGGCAGCAAGATTTTCTGCGCGTTCGATTTCATTGGCATGCCGACCCCGGTCATAAACCTTATCCTGTGCGGAGGCGTCTCCGACAACTTCAGCGCGGGCCTCAAGCGCTTCGCGATCGTGCTTGTGCGGGTTCGGGTTCAATCCCTGACTGGGCCGAAACCGCATGCCGCCGCGTCGTCGTCGTGAAAAATTTCTGTCACTCATACCTTAGTATGCCTTTCGATATATATATACGTTTTGCAGCATGCCCATGGCGATCAACGAGCCGAGCACTGAGGATCCGCCATAACTAAGCAGCGGCAGTGGTACGCCCGTCACGGGCATGATGCGAATGTTCATTCCGATGTTGATGAAGACGTGGCTGAAAATGAGTGTTACTACACCCACAGCCAACAATTTGCCCAGGCGGTCGCGCGCCTGACCCGCGATTCTGATTCCGGTGAATAGAATCACGGCATAAAGCGTGATCACAATCACGCTGCCGACAAATCCCTTCTCCTCCGCGATGACGGAGAAAATAAAATCATTGTGCTTGCCGGCCTGCGGCAGGAACCCCAATGAATTCTGTTGACCCTGGCGCCAGCCTTCCCCCGTCAGTCCACCGGAACCGACGGCGATCAATGCCTGACGCACGTTATGGGAATCATTAAATTGTTGTTCCCTTAACTTCAGTCTTTCTGCTTGTGAAGTGCCGGGACCCGCGTAATCGCCATAGTCCCGGCCGAAGTAAACCAGCAGTCTCTTTTTCTGGTAGTCCTGCATCGGCAGGCGAAACTTTGGCGGTGCATAGAGCACATCTGCAACAAACAAAACCGCCAGGACTCCACCTATGCCTAAAAGTTGAAGGATGTATCTTTTAGGAGTGCCGGCCGCGAGCAGCATTGCAAATCCAGTAGGCACGAGCACCAGGGCAGAGCCCAAATCTGGTTCCTTCAGAATAAGCAGGAAAGGCAATCCCAACATGGCGATGGATTTCCAAAAAATTCGAGGCTGTCTTAATTCATCGACCGGGCGACTG
This sequence comes from Pedosphaera parvula Ellin514, assembly GCF_000172555.1. Lineage (NCBI taxonomy): Bacteria > Pseudomonadati > Verrucomicrobiota > Pedosphaerae > Pedosphaerales > Pedosphaeraceae > Pedosphaera > Pedosphaera parvula. The sequence goes on along the minus strand of NZ_ABOX02000011.1, from coordinate 72,924 downwards.
AGGAAATGTGCCTGAGCTAAAATAAATGCCAACTTGGCGAATTCCGAAGGCTGAAATGGCTGGCCTCCAATTTCAATCCACCGTCTGGCACCGTATCTCATGGAGCCAATGCCGGGAATAATTACCGCGATTAGGGTGAGGATGGTAAGCCAATAAGCGACAAACGCCCACCTGGTCAAAGTGTGGTAGTCAACCAGGCAAACAACACTGGCAGCACCCATGCCCAAACCGAACCAAATAATCTGCCTAAACCAGCTTTGTTTATACCAGGCGAGCGCGGCCACGCCTTCATTGGCCATGGTGGCGCTGTAAACAAAGGCCACGCTGATAGCCATGAGCAAAAAGATGGCAACCAGTTGACTTACATCAACCGTCGAGTGGTGCTCTTTGTTTAAAGTATTATACGTCATTGTATCTGCGCAAGAGTTCCAGGCCTGGTGGCACTCCTTTTATCGTGGGGCTGTTGCTCGCGTTGCTGCAGCGCCAGGTAAACTTTGTGAGCTATTGGCGCGCAGGTGAGTCCACCTGATGCACCGCCTTCAACGGTAGCTACCACGACATAGCGGGGGGATTCAACTGGTGCGAAAGAGGCGAACCAGGTTTGCTGCGCATTCCTGTCCTTGCCTCCGTGGCGTTCCACTTCGGCAGTTCCCGTTTTTCCAGCTATATGCCATCCTTGCACGGCTGCTTTGTGGCCAGTTCCATCGACGGATTCCACGTCTGCCATCATGGCTTCATGAACTATCTTTAAATTGCGTGGACTCACGCCGAGGTTGTCGCGCAAGCGTCCTTCGGGAAAGGTTTGAACCACTTCGCCCTCCGCCGTTTCCAACCGCGAAACCAACCGGGGCCAAAACACCTTTCCTCCATTGGCAATCGCCGCAATCATTACAGCAGCCTGCACCGGGGTGATGTTGATCATTCCCTGGCCAATGCTGAGAATTGCGGTGTCGCCATCATGCCATGAGTCAGAGGAAATATCTTTTGGGGTTGGGAAAACACCTCTTGTTTCCTGCCCAGGGATCAGTCCTGTTTTTTCGCCAAGATGGAGCTTCTGACCGAGTGCTACTACTTTGGGGAGAACGCCGGGTTTAAGCCCTTGATGCATAAAGTAGGGGTTCGAAGACCTCGCCAATGCTCTACTAAAATCATATAGTCCAGGTCCCGCCTTGTCGTGAAACGTATGATTGCCGACTATGTAGTAACCTTGGCTGGGAAAAGGATCACGGGGGTTCAAAACACCTAGTTCCAAAGCGGCCAATCCAACGACCATCTTGAAAATCGAACCAGGAGCAAGATTCTCCTGCATCGCGCGATTGGCTTGTGGGCGCAATTCCTCATCGATCCAACGTTGCTTTTCCCGTTCATAGACTGCGGGTTCAGGGTGCTGAACAAAGTAATTTGGATTATAATTGGGAGCCGATGCCATGGCTAAGATGTCCCCATTACGCGCGTCCATTACAACCACGGCTCCCCGCGGATCTGCACCGGCGGATTGCAAGGCAGCTTCCGCCGCCTTTTGGATGTCCATATCGATGGTTAACACGACATTCTTTCCCGGTTCAGCCTGAGCCCAAATGGTTTCGTTCTGGCGGTAACCAAGATTATTCACGAGCACCGATTTTGAACCAGCCACTCCACGCAATTCGGTGTTAAAGACGCGCTCAATCCCGGCAACCCCTTTCCAATCATCAAGGCGATAGTCGTAATCAGCTTCTTCGCCATCCGAAGAATCGCTGTTGCGTTGCAAGTATCCGAGGAGGTGCGCCGCAGAATTACCATTTGGATAGTAGCGAACGGATTGAATATCGAGGTACATACCGGGGGTATACATGGATTGCTCTTCAAACCGTGCCACCTGTTCCGGAGTCAGGTTTGGCCGAATGAGCAGGGGAAGTGCGCGAGCTTTATCGTACCTCTTTTGAAATTCTTTGGGGTCCAAAGAGACTTCACATTGGAGGCGGTTGCCAAGTTCGGTCACAATGCTGCTGCTGACCTGGTAGCGGGTCTCCTGTTGGATGGTGGAGCGATTTTTCTCGTTTTGAGCCAGTAGTTTCTTTTCCTGGGGCGTTAGTTTCCGTTTCAATACAGCTTCCTGTGCCTTGATTCGGGAATTGAAATTGGTACGGGCCTGAGCCAGAGCCGTTGCGTAGTTGGTTTGAAAATTCCTGCTAAGAGCTTCCAAATACATGTTCACGTTGTAACTCGGCCGATTGTCCGCAATGGGCCGGCCTTCGCGGTCAAGAATCCTGCCGCGGACGGCTGGAATTCGGACTGTGCGAATGGACTGGGTCTCAAGTTTCTCCTGATAGAACTTTACGGAAACGACTTGTATCCACCAGAGCCCGCCCAATAAAACGAGGAGCCCGGCGAGAACCAGCACTGCGAGGAAACGCAATTGCGGGTCATCTTTTTTAAGCTGGTCGAAAATCAGCATGGCTCACTTGCGACTCCGCCGGATTTCCCGGTCGGGTCTGAAACTGGTTTCGGTTACGGGGCTGTAGGATAAAGCACGGTTAAGACCGTCAAATATCCGAAAACATATTGGGGTGAATACCGCACCGCCCACGGCCATCACCACCCATTGCCAAATCGATCCCCAACCAATCAGTGGTGTCTGGCGGGTGCTTAGAAGTAAAAGCAAGGTTAACATCGGAGTGATGGCACTGGCGCCCAAGCCCAAACAGAACTGGGCGAAAGTCTGCTCCCTCAAAATCAACCCGCGTCTCATGTAAATCAAGAAGCCTACCAACAGCAACGGCAGGATGCTTACTCCGAGGGGGTTGGCCGAGATCGAATCGAAACATAATCCTCCCAGTACGGCGAGGAGGATGACCATGCCAAATCCGGAACTCAGGCTCGCGTACACCATTAATGCTGGAAGAAGATCAATCTGAGCTCCCAGAAAATGGCGGAAACCACCGAAGGCCGATTCCAGGAAGATAGCGATGAAAGCAGCCACCAGGATTAGGATGGAATGTACCCAGTTCATGGTATCAGAACAAAAACCTCCTCCAATGTGCTTAGATTTGCCGAGAGCTTGACGCGTGCTTCGGTGTATAAACCAAACTCAACGGTTTTTGAGTCCTCTGCGATTTGGCCAATGGGAATTCCCTTGGGAAAGAATCCACCCATGCCGCTGGTGATGACGCCCTGGCCCGGTTTGAGATTGGTGTTATTTGAAAGATAGCTCAGTGTGACCAAAGAATGATCCAGGACACTTGCCACGTCAGAAATCACGCCTGTTTCGCCAGTTTTATCAATCATGGCCGCCACCCGGCAATTGGGGTTTCCAATCAGGGCCACCTGGGAATGCGTCAGCTTCACATTCACAATGCGGCCGACCAGCGAGCCGGTGGGGGTAAGCACAGGCATATCCGGCTTTATGCCATCACGGGTTCCAACATCAATTTCCACTGTTTGCCACCAGTTTGCCGGGTCTCGAAGAATGAGATTGGCAAGCTTGAGTTTCCAACGGGCCTGTTTCTGCAAGCCAAGCAGCTGGCGCAGTTGATCATTTTCACGCATGACGGCATCACTTTGCATGGCGCGAAACTGAAGTTGTTGGTTGGTAGAGCGTAGCTGCTCGTTCTGGCGGATGAGTTCGCCGCGTGGAAGGATGGCAGTGGTTGCCTGATCAACGATCTGATGGGAAGATTTGGCAAGTCCAAACATTGGCAGGAACAGGCTTCCGATACCAATTTTGATTTGATTTACCGAATGACTCGGTAAATTTAAAACAATCAGTGTCAGCAATCCTACCAGCCCCAAGGCTATATAATGCGGCCTTTTTAACATTCTTCACCCGACCAATCTTCGGGCGAACGCTGAAAATAATCAGAGCTTGGAATTAGCTGAAACCTGCTTCAAGAATTGGAGTTCCTGCAAAACACGACCGGTACCCTCAGCCACAGCGCACAAGGGGTCATCGGCAATATGAACCGGCAGACCGGTTTCCTCTGCAACCAGACGGTCAATTCCTCTTAATAATGCGCCACCACCGGCCATAACCAGGCCTTTATCCACCAAATCGGCGGATAATTCAGGCGGGCATCGTTCGAGAGTGATACGGACGGACTCCAAAATACTTGAAAGCGGCTCCTGCAAAGCCTCGCGAATCTCTTCCGAGCGAATAGTCAGAGTTTTTGGCAACCCTGCGCTCAGATCGCGACCTTTTACTTCCATCGTTAATTCCTGCTCCAGCGGGAAGGCTGATCCAATCCGGATCTTGATCTCTTCCGCGGTGCGTTCGCCAATCATTAAGTTGTAGGCTCGCTTCATGTGCGCCACGATCGTCTCGTCAAATTCGTCCCCGCCCACCCTCAGGCTGCGGCTGAAGACAATTCCGGCGAGGGAGATGATTGCGATTTCGCAAGTACCCCCGCCAATATCCACGATCATGTTACCTGCAGGCTCATGGACCGGCAAACCGACTCCAATGGCCGATGCCATCGGTTGTTCGATCAAATACACTTCCCGTGCGCCAGCATGAGTTGCGGAATCTTTAACCGCCCGTTTTTCCACTTCGGTGATTCCAGACGGAACCGCCACAACGACTCTGGGTGCGATTAACTTGCGATGATGAACCTTTTGAATGAAATGGCGGAGCATCGCTTCGGTGATTTCGAAGTCGGCTATTACGCCATCTTTCATGGGCCGAATGGCCACAATATTTCCAGGGGTGCGCCCCAACATCCTTTTGGCCTCATCGCCTACGGCCAGTACGTTGGTAGTGCCCGCCTGAATCGCTACAACCGAGGGCTCGCGTAAGACTATACCCCGGTCACGTACGTAAACGAGGGAGTTTGCGGTCCCTAAATCTATTCCAATGTCGTTGGAAAACAGGCTTTTAAATTGCGCTAGCATGAATCTTTACCTAACAAGCCGCAAAAGTAAGAGCGTCTATCCCATTCGGTCAAGTCTATTAGCATGACCGAATGGTGCATTGCCTGTTTAACCGTAAGTTATTGCTAGGTAATCACTTAAAGGAACTATCCATGCTCTTGAATTTTCGAATTAGCATTGCTGCATGCTGCTGGTGAAAATATGTAAACGTTTAATGTGTAGGATGTTACAAACTAGAAACTGCTCGTGCAAAATAAAAAACCCGGGACTCCTTGGTTCCCGGGAAAAAATTTAGGGTGCGGCAAATTAATAGCAAAGTTTCCTGGTCCTGCTGAATAGGGTGTGCACCCCATACTTCGTGGAAATCCACCTACCTTGGGAATTAATGATGGGAGACTGTTGGCAATCGACCCGGCTGTAGGACAAAAACAGACACTTTTTTGAGCGTTGCAGAAATTGTGGAACAAGCCATGACAGACGATTCTCTAAACATTATGGCAGACAAGCATGACAACGTTCCCAAGGATCTTCTTGCGGCAACCAATCCGTTCTCGGTGCATCGCAAGTTTCATGTCCTTCGGTGGGCCATCATGGTTGGAATGATCTTCTGCGTTGGGTTCGGATTTCTCCTCTATTACCTCAATAGTCTGAGTCGGCTCTAAGAGCCTGTTTTAAAATTATGGAGGGCGCTGCGGTTGGAGATTTTAACTGTGGCCAAGGCGGCGAGGTGCTTCCGCACGGGCACCAAGCATCCCCGTAGCGGCTGTGAAGGCCGAGCTACCGCCGGTTGCGGCCAAAAGCACCGCCGCCCTGAGGGTTTTCGCGCCAAAGGCTGTCTGGCTGCGTTGCTCCTCAGTCGAAGATCCACCAGGGATATTCTCCTTCGTCGCGCCTTGCCATACAGCCTTTTGCGCGAAAACAGCACCCTCCATAATTTTAAAACAGGCTCTAACGCCTCTTGCGCGACCGCGGACGTTCCATCGCCGACTTCATCTTTGATTGGTAGGCCTCCGAATGATCCGCATGCGCCTCCCAATTCCGCAAATACTCCCTCGCCAGTGCCGCATCCCGAATCACGAGCAAATTCTCCGCATTATTTTCCTCCGCTGCCTTTGTGAAATTGAATGAGCCAGTCAGCACTGTCCCCTCATCAATAATCATGATCTTATTATGAGCGATCGCATGTTGAGCGTCGATATACGTCGGAATCCCTGAGTCACGCAAAAAGTCCGCCGAGGAGTATTTCTCCGTCCGCTGACTCCGGTCCAGCAACACCTCTACTTTCACCTTCCGTCGCGACGCATCCACCAACGCCTGCGCGATTGGCTTGCTCGTGAACGAGTAGGCCTGCACATAAACGGTGTTCGTCGCATGATCCAACGCGTCCACTACTGCCTCCGTGCAACCACCAGTTGGTGAAAAATAAACCGCCACGCCTTGCGGTTGGGACCACTTTTTGCAGGACACAGCCGTAAGTCCCAACATCAACGCCAACGTCAGCACCAAGGATCGCATGCTCAAATAAGCTTCCTAAGCTTCGTGAAGTCAAGCTGCTTACCGGGACTTCGTGCTTGTAACGTTATTCGAAATGATGTCGGAAACGGAGCGAGAAATTGTACACTCAGCGCGGTTTCGCACTGGTTTTATTGGCGATCCTTTTTTAGAAATTTTTGTTCGGTTTTGCCTTTCTGTGGGGCTTTACTAAGTGAACAGAATGACAGATAGCCAAAGATTGCTGGCGGAATACGCACAGACCGGCTCGGAACCTGCCTTTCAAGAGCTGGTTTCGCGCTACATCAATTTTGTTTATTCGACGGCGGTGCGCCTGGTTGGCGGGGATGCACATTTGGCTGAGGATGTGACCCAAATGGTCTTTATCGGCCTGGCGAGCAAAGGACGCACGTTTTCGACTGATGTGATGTTGGGCGGATGGCTGCATCAGCACACTTATCATGTGGCCACCAAGGCGGTACGGGCTGAGCGTCGCCGTCAATCCCGCGAACGCGAGGCCGTGGAAATGAATGAGCTGCAAGGCGACACCGGGGCCAACCTGCGACAGGTTGCGCCGATGCTTGAGGAAGCCATTACCCAACTGGGAAGCGAGGATCGTATGGCGATCTTGCTCCGCTTTTTCGAGCAGCGCGATTTCCGGTCGGTGGGCGAAGCACTGGGGAGCAATGAAAATGCCGCGCGCATGCGCGTGAACCGGGCGTTGGAGAAATTGCATGCGTTGCTGAAACATCGCGGTGTCACTTTGACAATTACAGCGCTGGGAGTCGTGCTGAGCGCCAAGGTCGTCCACGCCGCGCCCGCCGGACTGGCAGCCAAAATTTCAAGCATTGCCCCGGCCACCACTGCGGCGGGAACCGGAACAACACTGACCAGCTTAAAACTTATGGCAAAAACCAAACTCAAGCTCGGCCTCGCCACTCTTGTCGTTGCCGGCGTGGCGACAACTATGGTGATGCAACATCATTCACAAGCAAAGTTGCGCGAGGAAAATGAGTCTTTCCGGGAACAGATGGCCCAATTGAAGGCCGACAATGAAAGCCTTTCAAGCCTTGCGGCCCAAGCGAAGAAACCTGCGTCATTGCCAGGTGATCAGTTCAAAGAATTACTGCGGCTTCGCGGCGAAGTCGGGATGCTTCGACGGCAAACCAATGAGCTTGGCAGATTCCGGGAGGAGAATCGGAGACTGCTTTCACAGGTTGTGGCACAATCAGAGCCTACCAATCAGGTGTCAGCGGAAGACCAATTCACACTGCGAAAAACGCACGTGGTTGACGCCATGACCACCGTGCTCAACGCGATTAAGGATTACGCAGCGAATCACAATGGGCAGGTTCCCGTAAGCCTTGATCAGCTTACTGCTTCGGGTGATCTTGGGACCTCCAACTTTGTCGGCAACGTCGGACTGGAGGATTTTGAGCTCGTGAATGACGGCGCGGTGGACCAGCAAGGCCACAAGGTCATTCTCCGCATTCGAGTTCCGATTCCAGGGCCTGGAGGGCCATCGGTGATGGTTTTGGGCAGAATAGGCGATAGTGGTGCCATCACAGAATTACATAATGTTAGTCCTCAGTAAGGGAGGATGGGATCATTGTAAAAGCAAAAAGCGGGTTGGAACATGGAGCCTGATTAAGACCGCGCAACCCTGCATGGCCTAGTTCCATGCTCGTTTCATTTACTCCCCGGTGAGTGTTTGGAAAATTCTCGTTTTTTGACATGAACCCTGTCAAAATCCATTTATGAGGAAAAGGTTCTGCACCCTGCTGGCGACGCTGGGCGTTGCCGTGATCGTAGGCGTTGCGTGGCTGGTGGTACGTACGCCAGCAGAGCCAGTTTATCAGGGAAAACGTCTTCGTGTTTGGTTGCAAAATTACGCTGGCACGCGCCAGGCGAGGCAAGAGGCAGATGCAGCCGTGCGGCAAATCGGAACCAACGCCATCCCCACACTTTTGGGAATGCTTCACGCGTACGATGCTCCGCTCAAAATCAAATTGCTCACCTGGGCCTCAAGCCACCGTATCCTCGGGTTTCGTTACACGAACCCATCCGTCTTCAATGAACAGGCGTTCATGGGTTTTCAGGCTCTCGGTCCCGACGCCGCCTGCGCCGTTCCCAAACTGATCAAACTCCTGGACCAAAATGTCTCTGGGAGTTCCAAAATTTACACCACAAGGACATTGGCAGTCATTGGCCCGGAAGCGAAGGAGGCTGTTCCTTTGCTTCTGCGGATAGCAACGAGCACCAATGTATCGGATCACAGCGACGCCATTTGGGCTCTCGGCCAGATTCATGCCGAGCCGGATAAAGTCGTTCCGGTATTGATACGGGCGCTGAGCAATCCATCTCAGGAGGATCAGTTGTTTGCGGCGATTGCACTTGGAAAGTTTCGAGGAGACGCCAAGCCAGCCGTCCCCGCGTTACTGGAAGCCCTCAAAAGCGCGAAGGTGACCCTAACAGGATCAGGCCGGACCAACGTGACCCTAATAGGATCAGGCCGGACCAACATAACGCATCTCCTGTGGCAGACCGATTTCCGTCGGCATGTTGAACAGGACCTCCAGCAAATCGATCCTGAGACCTATGTCCGCGTCGTCACCAACGCCAGCCAGACTCAATCCAATAGCTTGGACTTCTTTACGGTGCCGAACGGCCCGTTCTAAGCTGTAACCAGGCATTTGAGAAGCTGACTTCTAATAATTACCATAGGGCTGACACATCTAAAATAGGCGCTTTTCTCGTTAACACCACGGCTTCTACCCGTTGGCCAGACATGGTCACAGCAGCCCACAGTTCACGCCGCGAGCTTGGGCCAAAGCTGGAGCGAGGGAGCAAGTAGTCGCTCAAGCATATTTCGCTTCGCCTGAACGGGATCGAATGGTACCGTCTGCCGAACGTCATGAGCTCACGCGCTAACTGGTGCATTTTCATGGTGACCTGCGCCTGCCTGGTCGCAGGTCTGGCGTGCTCACGTCTGGTCGAGTCCGGTGTCCGTGTCCAGACCGTGACCCTCGCCGGGGACACTCCGGCACTTCAATTCCTGCCAGCGGGTCCGGGACCACACCCCGTTGCGTTGCTCGCCCACGGCTACGGCGGCTCGAAAGAAAACCTCGTTTGCTATGGTGAGGCGCTGGCCGCTGCCGGATTTGAGTGCTATTCCGTGGAACAGCCCGGACACGGAGCGTCGCCGCAATCGTATTCCTTTATGGGGGCCGTGCAGACGTTGGAGGCGGTCGCACATGCGGTCGGGCCGGTGGATGTTTTCATCGGCCATTCGATGGGTGGCTTCACGGGAGGCGAGGCCGTGCGCGAAGGCGGCCTGAAACCAAAGCTTTTCATTGCCTTGGGTTCCCTCCCCATCCTGGGGGAACACGGCCCGCCACTGCTGCTTCTGGCGGGCGCGAAGGAGGAAATCTTCAAGCCGTCGATGCTCAAGGCGCGGACGGATGCGCGCTGCGTGATCTCTCCCTGGTCCGAACACGCGCTGGAGGCCTGGGATCGTCTGCTCGTTAATGCAGCCGTCCAAGTCGCATGTACTGCTGTTGGCAAGCCGCCGCCCGCAGCTGCAACTTGCTGGCGCTGGCGACTCATTGGCGTGGTGCTCGCCATGCTGGGCGTGCTCGGCCTGGCGTTTTGTTTGCCCAGGTTCCCGCCACCCTGGGCATGGGGGCGTGGATTGTTTGTTGCGACTATTTTCATCATCGCTTTTGTCCTCACCACCGGAATGTGGCGTGATGTGATGCCGCATCTGCGATATTTCCCCGCGCAAGGCGCGGCGATTGTTATCACCTTTCTGGTGTTACTGGGTCTCGGCAGGCTGCGAGTTCCATGGTGGGGTGTTACCATGCTGGCCGTTGCGCTCTGGTTTTGCGTGATTGCGATCCCAGCTATTCGTTCCATTCTTATGTCCCACATGCCGGTTTTCACGCTGGTTATAAGCGTGGTCTTCATACCGGCTTTGCTCATAGGAACACTCCTGGGCCGGATTACTGCGCGTCACGGATCACGATTCGATGGCGACGTCGCCCTGGCCGTCATCGTGGGCTGCGCCCTCTTTCAATGGGGGCGGCCGCCAAGAATCAAGGCCCCCGAACCATCCCCGGCGCGTGCCGCCATCAAACTCAATGCAAAATTGTATGATGCATGCGTCGGCGAGTACGAATTTGCGCCTAATAATCTCCACTGGGAACCAATCAAGTTCAAGGTTTGGCGACAGGGAGAGCAGTTAATGGGGCAAACTCTTGGCAAGCGCATCTTTCAAGGTGTGTTTGAGATTTATCCCGAATCGGAAACGAATTTCTTCGTGATCAATGGTGCGCAATTGACCTTCATTAAGAATGACAAAGGAGAAGCCACGGAGGTAATCTCCCGGATGAAAGAGTATCCGGACATGGAGGGGAAGAAGGTCAAACATTGATGGGATTGGTTTGGCTGCTGGCGAGAGCGTCAGGACTCAGTTGTTCACGCGCCATATCTCATAATCCAGCCCCGAACACCAGCCATTGTCCATGAGGCGGGTACGTTGAAACAGCTCCAAGTCCCGCTGTTCCTTGCAACACCGGGCTGAAGCCACGGAGTTAATGATAGAACCTCAAATTATAAGAACCTCTGATGCGTCAGCCCTGAAAATTAGTAGGTATTAGATTCCTACCTTTATTCACGATTTAATGAGACTGGGTATTTCAATAAAGAACGATGTTGCGGCATCTGCTATTCATTTCACTCCGGCCTTGGCGGCGGCTGCGGGGTCGATTTGTTTCAGGGCGTTGGTTGCGTATTCCCGGTTGAGGGAATTTGGCCCGTTCAAGTAGGGGGTGAGGATTGGCACGGCTGCTTTTGCCTCTGCTCCGAAATTGCCGAGAGCACGGATGATGTGGCATTCACAGAGCCTGCTATTTACCGCCAACAAGTTGGTCAACGCCGGCACGGCAGTGGAGGCGGCGGCATGAATCTCTCCCAACGCCACTGCCGAGTGTGTCTGAACGTCCAGGTATGGATCATTGATGTTTTTGAGCAGAGCGGGGACGGCTTCCTTCGCGGCAGGGCCAATCATGCTGAGTGACAAGGCAGCGGAGAATCGGACATCCGCGTTGCCATTTCCCAGTAGTTGAATCAAGGCAGGCACCGCAGGTTTTGCTGCGGTGCCAAGAGCTTCAAAGCCGTCAGCGGCCTGCATTTGAGTCTCCAATTCGGCAGGCGACGGCATGCTGGAAGCATGCATTGTTTCACAGATCTTTTGCTTGAGAATGGCCTTCATGCGGTTTTCATGACTTTCGGCCATCATAAGAAGGTAAGGAATGGCGTTTATCCCGATTTTTCGGATCGCGTCCTGAGACGGCGTCGACGTGGCGGGGTGTTCAGGATAGAGTCCGTGTTCATCAAACTGCTTTTGGTAATCAACGAGCCAGGCTCGCAGTTTTTTGCCCTGATATTCGGGTTCTTTTGGGCGGGGGCGGAGTGTTGGCCACAACACGACTCCCGGTAACCAATGAAAGCAGGACACAGGCAATGATTATCAGCTTTTTCAGCACGCGAGATTTATAGCGGGTTCTTAATGGGAGGCTAGACAAAACCAACGAGTGGGATTCCAAATTGCGTTCGGCTTGGCAGTCAGGTCAGGCAACGTTGCATCCGCATTCGTTGATGTGTTATTTATACTCGTGTATGGCATTTGTTTATTGACAGAGTTTGGGGTTTTTATAAGCTCTTTCGAAATGAGGCATAATGAATCAAAGTCATAAAAAAACTATCGAGCAAGACAATGTGGATTGGCTCACAGGCTGTCGAGCTGATGTTTTTATGCGAGCTGTGGGTCGTGCAGTTCGGTCGGTATCGGAAGGTATCGGAAGGTATCGGAAGGTATCGGAAGGTATCGGAAGGTTAAAAAAATCTGGGAGAAGTCCGAAATTCATGAGCCATGAGTTAGGAGACAAAATGGAAAAGAGATTTCATCTGAAAAATGGTCCCTTCTGGGGGTGCGGAAGAGATTCCACGGTGCAGGGTGGTTATGGAAGTTACGAAGTGGAGCAGTCTCCAGCCTGAGTTAACCTTAGTAAACCCAAGCTAACAGCAGTTAACGGGATATAGATATTTTATGAAAACGGAATTTTTGGGAAGCGGAGATGAAAGCGCGGCGGTTGACAGAGGGCGCGCAGCGGATGGAAAGTATGGAATGGGTGTTGAGTTTGCGGATATCACGGCGGCGGCGGAACGGATCAAGGGGAGGGTGGTTTTTACCCCGTGTCCACCATCGGGAGCGCTTTCGCAAGCCGCTGGCATGTCGGTTTATTGCAAACTGGAATATTTGCAGAGGACGGGGAGTTTCAAGGAGCGGGGGGCGTGCAATGCGCTTTTGTTGCTGAGCCCGGAGCAGAAGCAGCGGGGAGTGATTGCGGCGTCGGCGGGGAATCATGCGCTGGGGGTGACATATCATGCGATGCTGCAAGGGATACCAGTGACGGTGGTGATGCCGCAGACGGCGCCATTGACGAAGGTGGTGAATTGTCAGCAGATGGGGGCCCATGTCATTTTGCATGGGAATAATTATGAGGAGGCGCGTCAGGAGGCGACGGAGTTGGGGAAACAAGAGGGGTTGACGTTGATTCATGGTTTTAACGACCGGGCGGTGATTGCCGGGCAGGGGACGCTGGGCCTGGAGGTGCTGGAGCAGGTGCCGGATTTGGATGCGATCATCGTGCCGATTGGCGGGGCGGGTTTGATTGCGGGTGTGGCGATGGCGATCAAATCGAGGAAGCCGGAGGTGCGGGTGATTGGGGTCGAGGCCGATCATGCATTAGCTTACATGTCGGCGTTAAAGGAGGGGAAGCCGGTGTTGACCAAAGTCCGACCGACTCTGGCGGATGGATTGGCAGTATCGAAAGTGGGAGAGAATTCGTTCCAGATTGCGCGCAAGTTCGTGGATGACGTGGTGGTGGTGAAGGAAGCGGATATCGCACGCGCGGTACTGCGTTTGGTGGAGCTGGAAAAGGCGGTCGTGGAAGGGGCAGGGGCAGCTCCGCTGGCGGCGTGTCTGGCCGGTTTGGTGCCCGAACTGAAAGGGAAGAAAGTGGTGTTGCCTTTATGCGGCGGGAATATCGACACGACGATTTTGGGACGAGTATTGGAGCGAGGATTGGCGTCCGACGGGAGGTTGTGTCAGTTCACTGCGACGATCAGCGATCGGCCGGGCGGGTTGGCGCAGTTTGCGGCGTTGGTTGCCGGAGAGGGCGCGAACGTTGTGGATATTGAGCATGACCGGGCGTTCGCATCAGGTGATATTAGCACGGTGGTGGTGCGGTGTGTGGTGGAAACGCGCGATGCAAAGCATATTCAGACGCTGCATGAACGATTGAGGAAGGAAGGTTTCGAAGTTGCCTTTCCGAAACATTAGCAGGGCGGACTTGATATGGGATCAAATGATTTAATTGAATTGTGGGAACACGTTGTTGAACAGACCGTGGCGGCGAGTTCGATGGTGCACGGTTTGGGCCATTGGAAACGGGTGGAGAAGAATGGGCTGGTTCTCGCCGAGAAAACCGGGGCGAATGTGGAGGTCGTGAAATTGTTTGCCGTGTTTCATGATTCGAAACGGGTAAATGACGATGACGATCCTGGGCACGGGGCGAGAGGGTCTGCCTTTGCGAAAGCATTGCGAGGCGAGAAGTATGAGTTGGATGATGCAGCGTTCGCGTTGTTGGAATACGCATGCATCTGGCACACCAATCAACAATTCACAAATGATGTGACCATTGGAACGTGTTGGGATGCGGACCGGTTGGATTTGGGGGAGGGTGGGGATCATTCCACAGGAGGATTATATGAGCACGGCGTTTGGCAAGGAAGTGGCGAGGGCCGGAAGTTTTTACGAGATTGTGCACAGGCAGGATGGGAAATGAACTTCTGCATGCTGCAAGAGCAGGACCCACACATGGCTGGAATGATTAGAAATAAGGTAGCCATCGGCAAGTCACCTGATAAGCTGGAATCAGACCATGGAAGATAAGATTTTAAAATTGTTCGGACAGCCGGATTACACTCCGATCAATATTTCTCAGCTAATGCGGCGGTTGAAGCTGGCCCCCAACGACAAGCCTGAGGTGGAGAAGCGACTTGCGCGATTGGAACGCGAAGGGCGCATTGCACGTATCAAAGGGAACCGATTTATTTTACCTCAAGAGGCGGATTTAATTCCGGGACGCATCCGAATCAATCGCCAGGGCAAAGGATTTTTAGAGGCGGATGATCCGAAATTGCCGACGATTGTTGTACCTGAACATGCGACCGGCACGGCATTTAATAACGATCGGGTTTTAGTGCGTCGCGATGTGCGATACCGCGGGCGGAGCAGGATATTTCAAGAAGAAGAAACAGGGAAAGTGATTCGGATTCTGGAACGTGAGCGGACGCAACTCGTCGGCACCTTTCAAAGCAGCAATCGGTTTCTTTATGTCATCCCGGACGATCCCCGGATTCCGCATGATATTTATGTGACCGAACCTCGCGATGTCGGACGTCGGCCAAATCTGGGTGACAAAGTGGTTGTGGAACTGAAGCTGTGGGAGTCGCGCGAGCTCAATCCCGAGGGGGAGATCATCGAGGTGCTGGGAGCCCCGGATGAAGAAGGCGTGGACATGCTCTCGGTATTGCGGCAGTACAACCTGCCGTTGCATTTTCCGAAGACCGTGTTGCAAGAAGCGCATGCCATTGGAAATCAAATCGACGAACGCGATATTGCGGGACGCGAAGACTGCAGGGCGCATACGGTAGTCACCATCGACCCGGTCGATGCAAAAGATTTCGATGATGCAATTTGTTTGGAGGCCGCGCCAAATGGGCATTGGAAGCTGTGGGTACACATTGCCGATGTCTCCCATTATGTGAAGGTTGGGAGTGCCTTGGACGAGGAGGCCCAGAAACGTGGCAACTCGACGTACCTGGTGGACCGGGTGATTCCGATGTTGCCAGAGGCTTTGAGCAACGAGCTCTGTTCGTTGAAGCCCGGTGTGGAGCGATTGACGAAGTGCGTCGAATTTTTGCTTTCGGCTGAGGGCAAGGTAATCAGGTCCCGATTCTATCCTGCCGTCATTCATTCGAAACGGCGTTTCACTTACGAGGAGGTGCTGGAGGCGTTGCAACGCAAACCCGCCGGACCGATTGAGGAAATGTTACACCACGCGAATACGATGGCGCAGCGGCTCCGACGAGCACGTATGCAGGCGGGTTCGCTGGACCTCGATTTTCCCGAGAGTAAAATTCGCCTGGATGAACAGGGCAAGATCCTGCGCATTGACAGGGTGGAAAATGATATTTCCCATCAGCTCATTGAAGAGTACATGTTGCTGGCGAATGAAGCCGTGGCGGGCAAGCTGATGGCGTTGGATCGTCAAACGGTTTATCGCATTCATGAGCCACCAGATGACAAGCGTTTGCAGGAATTTCGAGAGGACGTTCTGAGCCACCAGATTCAGTGTGGCAATCTCACCAACCGGCATGAAGTCCAAAAGCTGCTGCAGAAACTCAATTCCCTGCCGATAGGGCCAGCCTTGAAGATTGGCTTTTTGAAATCATTGATGAGGGCGAGATATGCAGTCGAGCCGCTGGGGCATTATGGTTTGGCAAAAGCGAAGTATACGCATTTTACATCACCCATTCGGCGCTATGCGGATCTGGTGGTGCATCGTTCGCTTTTCCAAAAGGGAAGAGAGAAAGTGGCGGCCGAATCGCTCAGGAACGTGGCGGAACACATTTCTGATACCGAGCGAAATTCAGCGGATGCGGAGCGTGACAGCAAGGATGTGAAGTTGTTTGCCTATTTGCAAAGTCAGCTCGACTCGGGACGGCCTCAGCGTTATCCCGGATTGGTGACCGATGTCAGAAACTTTGGTTTTTTTGTGGATGTGCCAGGTTTGGGAATGAGCGGGGTGGTTCCGCTTTCCACACTTCCAGATGACTTTTTCCAATTCGATTCAAATCGTAACCAGCTCATTGGGCGACGCAGTCGCAGGGTGTTTAAGCTTGGGGACAAGGTTGAGGTGCAAATCCACAAGGTGGATAAATTTAAGAAGCAGGTGGATTTTCGATTGGCAGGTCCGGAGCGCAAGGAGCTGCCGAGAAAGGAAGTGCCGAAGTACGAAAGACCAAAGCCGCAGATTCAACGGCTTGAGAGACCGCAATTTAAATTGAGCTATTCTTCTCGCCGGGCGAAGCGAAGATGAGGTGCGGTAAGAATTTTGGGATTACAGCGTTACCTGAATATCCAGGGAGCGCCAGAGATACCATGAAGCAACGGTGCGATAAGGACGCCAAATCTCACCGTGTTTAAGGAGTTCAGCGGGTTTGGGCAGGTCGTTCCATCCGTAGGTGACAGCGAAGCCCTTGCGCACTGCATAGTCCGTCGTTGGTAAAACATCGAGTCGGCCCAATTTGAAAATGAGAAGCATTTCAACGGTCCAAGTGCCGATGCCGCGAATGGTCGTAAGCTGGGAGATAATTGTTGAATTGTCCAAACGAGCTATGGAGCGCGAGTTGGGAACGATGCCTTCGACTGTTTTGGCGGCAATGTCCTTGATGGCGGCGACCTTTGCGCGTGAGAGCCCAGCGGTGCGAAGCCGTTCATCCGGGGTTTCCAGGATGGCCTGCGGAGTGGGAAAGCGAGTTTTGGGATAGAGTGCTTTGAACCGGCCGAAAATGGTTGCCGCTGCGAGACCATTAAGCTGTTGATAAGCCACTGACTGCACCAGAGCTTCGAATGGAGTTCGTCGTTTGGTGGGTTTCCAGGCACAAGGGCCAACGCGATTTATCAAGGCAGCGAGGGTTTTATCCACCTTCATGAGGTGCTCGACTGCGGCTTCGGTGGTCGTTTGCAGAGAGGCTCCTATTTGAGGGTCTTCACAGTTTCGATGCGCGCAACCAGCCAGGTGCCGTTCACATTCTCCAAGGTGAACTTCAGCTCCTGCACGATGGCGTCCTTTTGGCCGCCAACGCTGGCTTCCAGCGTCAGATCGGCGGTCGCCAGATGTTTTGCGGAGCCCACGTCCACATTAATATCAATGAACTTTGCGTTTAGACTTGGCACGGTTGAGCGGGCCGCTCCGGCAGCCTGCATCAACTCGGCTTTTTGGTTAAAAGTATGGGGGCCAAAACCGGGAACATCCACGACCACTTCGACATTATCTTTAAAGTAGGTCCCAAGGCGCTCAAGATTGGCGACTTTTATGATGTTACCCTGGCCGGAGGAAAACGAAGCGAGTTCTGCAATCTTGTTGAGACGTTTGCGAATGACAACTTCTGTTGGTGGAAAAAGAACAGTGTAAATCCAATAGCCCAAAGCAGCCAAAACCACCAACAAAACCAGACGAACAACAATCTTCATAATAGCGCTTTTCCGACGATACGATTCCGTTCAGCGATGCCATGGTCATGGTCCCTTGGAGCCATTTCCCGATTATCTCCCACCACGTAATATTCGTCCTCCTTCAAGGTGGTAACTTTGCAAGACTCGGGATCTCCTTCACTGTCCCAAAGTTTGCTGCGCAGTTTTACATACGACTCCGGCATGGGCTGACCATTGATCTGCAAAACTCCTCTGGAAAAGGAAACCGTTTCTCCCGGCAGTGCCACGATCCGTTTCATCAGCATCAGGTGCTTTCCGGAATAGCGAATGCCGACGATATCTCCGCGACGAGGTTCCCTCCAGACATAAGCCAGTCGATTGATGAAATTGACCTTACCATTCTCGTAGGTCGGGTTCATGCTGATACCGGAGATGCGAACAGGAAAGAGGACGTAGCCAAAAATAATAAAACTGCCGATGATTAGAATGGCAAGACGAATGGCAGTTCGCTTGGGATTGCGCCCAACTACAATGACCTTTAACCAATGAAGCACCCCTGTCGACTTTGTTTCGCCATCCATATTTATGCTCTATCACCCAGTGTCGGCAGAACTAAACCAGAGAAGCAGGTAAAACACAAGCGGGAGACGGAATAATCTGGAGATTTCTCCCTGATGACGAAATGTCGAGGTTGTCCCCGTGGACCTGCCGATGGTCTGAATCTCTCCGTAATCACGGTGAAACCTCGGTGCGTGCATCAAGGACGAAGATAACATTAAGAGTGTGAAGCGCAATGCACCTGGGTTTATTTTTCCATTTCATCGCCCGGCTATTTAACCTTTGATCTGATTTCCTATTTACGCTCTGATTTTTGAGAGTAGTCTCCTACTGCTATGCGAATGATTGGGAATTTGGAAGGGGAAGCGAGGGCTCGGACCTTTGGCGACTACCTGTACGCGTTGGGGATAGATAATCAGGTGGAAGTGGAAAAGGACGATTCGTGGGCAGTGTGGATTCATAACGAAGAGCATTTGGACAAAGCAAAGTCGCTCCTGGTCCAGTACATGCAAAATCCAGAGGAGCCCAGATTTCGCGCCACGGCCGCAGCAGCTGAAGACCGAAGGGAGCAAAAGCGCAAGGAACAGATCGCGTACGAAAAGAGATTGAAGGAGCGCAGGCATTTGTTCCGGCCATTGACCACCTACGGGTTTGGACCGTTAACGTTTATTTTGATCTGCGCCAGCGTGGTTGTTTTTATCTTTTCAAAAGGCGGTGATAACAAGCAGGCAATCATGGATCTGTTTATTACCCGCTTTGAAATAGTTGGCGGTTATATACATTGGCAGGCGGGGTTACCAGAGATTCGACATGGGGAGGTGTGGCGGCTAATCACTCCCATGCTAATACATTTCGGGTTCCTTCATATTTTCTTCAACATGCTTTGGTTGCGTGATCTTGGCAGTATGATTGAAGGGCGGCAAAGCAGTCTGACCCTTGCGATTCTGATCGTCGTGTTCGCCGCTGGTTCAAACCTTGGCCAGTATCTCGCTAGCAGTCCAGACTTTGGAGGAATGTCCGGCGTTGTTTATGGCTTAATGGGGTATATTTGGATCCGAGGTAAACGTGATCCGGGCTCAGGCCTGTACCTACATAACTCTACGGTGGTTATGATGATTATTTGGTTTTTCCTTTGTCTTAGTGGCATGATAGGAAACATTGCGAACACAGCACATGCCGTCGGCTTGATCATGGGGATCTCGTGGGGGTATTTATCAAGCCTTAGGCACCGATGAGCCGAGCGGACAAATTCCTGACATCCTCCCAATGTGTAACAATCCTCAATGTTTTTCTTTGCGGTGCCGTGATGCTGCATGCCTGATTCCTGGCGGCCTTTTGATCAAACCAGCCGGCAGTTCAGTCGGCGAATCTCTGGTGGAACCATGCGCTCTGACTGCTTTGATGGCGGGTTCCAAATAAAGTGGGAGAAAAACTCAGAAAGCAGTTCAGTTCAAAACATTATTGACTGTCGTGGCCTTGGACACAAATAGCTTACGAAGCGTCGAACGGAAATGGTTGAAAAAGTGCTGACTGAAACGAAAATTGCGGCTGGGCAATGGCTACCTGGGAGAGAATTTAAACTAGGGCAAGCCTTAGAGGTATGGTGACTTAGGACGATTGGCTCAATCTTGGACAGTTGTCGAACCTTGATAGGCAGTTTTTATTATACATTGACAACTTTATCAACATCAGCAGCTTACAGGAAACAAGCCCCATAGGCTGAATGGCTGCCTCGCCAATGCTTGAATGAGAGCTGCTCGTTCAGCGTTGCACGTTGCGAGTGAACAAATGGCTTATCCAGTGAAAAGCAGAGCGCTTTTGCTGTTTGCAGATGAGGGTTTGAGCCGAGGCTTGCTCCCGGGATTCCATGGATAAAGGACATGGGTTCTGGCTGCCAGAGTTCGCGCCAGCTACGCAAGGGATGAAGTGGTTCGGGGCTAATTTTCATATGTTTCCTTCCTTCTCGTGCGGGGAACATCGTTCCTGATTGCGAGCCCTATACCCTCTCACTCGCCACACGTTGGATTTTGAGAGAACTAAACCATTTTCCGTGCCACGCAATCTGCGATGAAGAACTATAAGATCAGCTTCAGAAGAGGGTTGGTTCCAAGCAGCAGAGGAAATCTAAAGAAGGTTAGGTTAGGAAATCTAATCAGAAGACCATTTGCGATCGCGTTTCACTTTGGAGCGACGGTGTTTAGATTCGAGGATTCTTTCCTTCAACCCGGTTGGCCGCCTGGCTTGCTGGCGGCGTAATTTTGCCCGCCGATGCTTTTCAGCATCCTTTGCTTCCTGGTGCCTGTTCTGTAGTGCCAATAACAGCCGTTCGCGAGCGAGTTGGCGGTTCATGAACTGGGAACGCGAGTCCTGGACAGATACCGTTACGTTTGTAGGGAGATGACGCAAGGTCACACGGGTTGCCACCTTGTTCACGTTCTGTCCACCCGGGCCGGATGAACGGCTGAAGGTTTCTTCCAGTTCCGCTTCATTCAATGCAAAAATCTTTTCCATAGTTCACCCTTAAGAAAGCTACTATCCCATTAACTATCAGCCAGCAAAAAAAGCAGATCGACAATTGATCCTGGTAACCTTCAAAAATGGAAATTGTCATCGGCCGCAGTTGCACCACCCGGAAAATAGGCGAGAGTAAAAATGTTGGTACAACGGGTATTTATCAGGCAAAAATGGGGATTTGCCTGCAATTGCTGAACATGGAAACGAGATTTAATTGATGGATGTAAAGCTGGAGGTTCAAGATGCAAACGAATCAGGTAATTATTCCAGTTGGACCGGTCCAACTGGAAGGCGAAGTGGCCATACCGCCTGAGCCGAGGGGACTTGTGGTGTTCGCGCACGGCAGTGGCAGCAGCAGGCATAGTCCCCGGAATCATTACGTGGCCCGGGTTCTTAACGAGGCGGGAATTGGGACATTACTTTTTGACCTGCTCACTGCGCAAGAGGAGGAACTTGAGGCATATACCCGGCATCTGCGGTTTGATATTGATCTTCTGGCTAGCCGACTGGCCGAGGCAACACACTGGGTTCTTGAGCAGGAGTTTGCCCGACATTTAAGTATTGGTTACTTCGGCTCCAGTACCGGGGCGGCGGCGGCATTGGTGGCAGGGGCTGAACTCGGAGACAAGATCAACTCCATCGTGTCCAGGGGAGGGCGACCCGACCTTGCCGGGAGCGCTCTCGAAAAGGTAACTGCAGCAACACTGCTCATTGTCGGGGGTAATGACCAGCCAGTAATCACCTTAAACGAAGAGGCATACGCACGGCTTCAGTGCGAAAAGATTTTGAAACTCATACCCGGTGCCACCCACTTATTTACAGAAACCGGGGCATTGGAACGAGTATCCCGCCTTGCTTCAGAATGGTTTGTAAATCATCTGCATCCACTCGAACACCATCCCTTATGACTGTAACCGCCCAATTCCAGGATCGGTATGAAGCCGGCCAATTTTTGGCAGCCAAACTCACGCAATTTAATGATGATCCCTCAGTATTGGTTTTGGCACTACCACGTGGCGGGGTTCCGGTTGCCTACGAAGTGGCTCGGTTATTAAATGCCCCAATGGATGTTTTTCTCGTCCGGAAAATGGGTGTGCCTGGATATGAAGAACTGGCCATGGGTGCAGTCGCTTCCGGCGGCGTGCGTGTTCTTAACGATGAAGTCATTCAACGTCTGGGGATTTCCGAGCGCATGATCGAAGCGATGGCCCAGGAAAAATTGCAGGAGTTGGAGCGCAGGGAGCTTATCTATCGCGGCAACCGTGAGGCCATCCCCATTGAGGGACGCACAGTAATCCTGGTTGATGATGGTCTGGCTACTGGCGCGAGCATGCGGGCGGCAGTGCATGCCGTTCGCAAGCGGGGACCCAAATCTGTTAACATTGCAGTGCCAATTGGTTCGGCAGATACCTGTATCCAACTGAGAAACGAAGCTGATACGGTTATTTGTGCGCTAACTCCTGAACCCTTTTATGCAGTTGGGGCCTGGTATTCGGACTTTATTCAAATTCCAGATGGAGAGGTTAGCCGACTTCTCGACCATGCTGCTCACGAAAGACGGGTGCGACAGGTGAGGGCAAAGAACGACCGGCTTTCCATACAGGAAGACCTGATGGCCTAGTGGGCTAATGGCTTGCCACATCCTTATAAAACGTCCTTCAAAATGATCGGAAACGGAGCGCGTAATTGTATCCCATCAGACTCATGAGCCTCACACCGCGCTTCGCCGGTGTCTTAGGTATTCAGCCCATTGGTAAAGGCTTGGAATCAGCTTAGATTGATTTGCAGTTTACAATCCTAATGCCCGTGGAATCCGTATGACTCGCGTTGCAGTAAGCACCCAATAGCCAGCGCCAATGACCAATCGCTCCTCTTCTTCTTCTTCTTCTTCTTCAGGAAGCGCGGCCATGTTGGCCGTGGTCATTGTGGTCGCTGCACTTTATTTCGCCCGGAAAGTGTTCGTTCCCCTTGCCCTGGCATTGCTGTTTAGTTTTCTCCTTGGTCCCCTTGTTATCCATCTTCGGCGCTGGCACTTTGGCCGCCTCCATTCGGTGTTGGTGGTTGTTGTGTTATCCTTCTCCCTGGTTGGAGCGATAGGCGCGTTGATGTTTTTTCAAACGGCCGATGTCATTCGCAAACTGCCGCAATACCAGGAGAACATCCATAAAAAACTCTTATCTTTTCACATTGGACAAGAGGGAAAGTTCAGTCGAATAAATCGGACGATCGCTGAATTTCAGAAGGACATAACGCCGCCTCCCGGAATCCAGCCACAGCAACCCCAACCAGCGGGCACGCAAAAGCCTGTTCCCGTGGAGATCAAGGGGGGAACACTGTCGCCGGTGGAAGTAATCCAAAAAATAATGGGTTCACTTTTGGGCATTGCCATCAACGCTTTTGTAGTGGTGTTTTTTGTGATCTTCATGCTGATGGAGCGGGAGGACATGCGGGATCGACTCATCCGAATGATTGGCACCGGAAAATTGAACACAACCACGCAGTTGTTGGATGATGCCGGACAGAGAGTCAGCCGTTACCTCCGTGTGCAATTGATGGTGAACGCCACTTATGGGATTTTGGCCGGGATAGGATTGTATTTCATTGGAATTCCGAACGCATTGTTGTGGGGACTGCTGGCCGGAATTTTTCGTTATATTCCCTACGCGGGGATTTGGGTCGCTGTGACAATGCCTTTCGCTCTTGGGCTGGCTGTGGATCCCGGTTGGACCAAACCGCTGCTCACAATCGGGCTATTCGGAGCATTGGAGCTTACGGTCGCGAATCTTTTGGAACCATGGCTGTACGGGACATCCACCGGTATAACGCCATTGGCGGTGCTTTTCGCCGCGGTGTTCTGGACCTGGTTATGGGGGCCCGTTGGATTGCTTCTTTCCACACCCCTGACTGTCTGTCTGGTCACGATGGGAAGGTACATTCCAGCTCTGAGCTTCATAAATATCCTTTTGGGTGATGAACCCGTTCTCAGCCCGCCTGCAAGGTTTTATCAGCGCCTATTGGCCATGGATCAAGAGGAGGCTGCGGAAATCAGCGAGCAGTATCTTAAGGAAAAATCGCTGGCTGAACTTTATGATGACATGGTAATACCCGCTTTAACATTGGCTGAAGCAGACCGCCAGCGTGGAGCCCTGGACGATCTTAAGCATAGACAAATCGTGCAGACGGTCCGGTTCCTGGTGGATGACCTGGCCGATTACAGCCAGGAGGTCAAGGAACGATTTGAAAGCGAGCATGCGTGTGGCTCCGCACTGCCGGCAGATCACCATGGCGCGGAAACTGTCATTAATGCCTTTCCAGTTCTATGTGTGCCTGCGCGAAACGAAGCGGATGAAATTGCAGCCACAATGTTGTCTCAGTTGTTGGATGAGCGGGGCATTCCGGTGAAGGTGGTCCCAGCTTCCGCCTTCATTTCAGAAAAGGCGGACTTAATTAAGAATGAAAAGGCGAATGTTGTCTGTATCTCCGCCGTCGCTCCCTCTCGGTCGCTTCATGCCCGGCATCTTCTGAAGCGTTTGGCGACCGACCTGCCCGAGAGTAGGATCATAGTTGGTTTGTGGAACGAAAAACAGGATGCTCAGGAGATCCGAAGGCGTTTTCCTGCGGTATCACCGGACAACATCGTGACCAGTCTGAAACTAGCGGTGGAGCGAATCTTACCCCTTGCGACAACCAGCGCAGGGCCGGGATACAGTTCCCAAATCCCGAACCGCACAATATGTCTGATAGAGCTTTGCTTACAATGCCGGATCCCGTTGAATCCGCTAAAATTGTTCGATTGCGGTATGTAACTGATGATACGTCGGGGATTTCGAGAGAGAAAGCGGGCGATGATTTTCGTTTCATCGATGCGGAAGGCAAACGAGTGACGGATGAAAAAACCTTGGACCGGATCAATTCCCTGGCAATCCCACCGGCTTGGACCGAGGTTTGGATCTGTCCTTACGCGAATGGCCACCTGCAGGCTACCGGACGTGACGCGCGCAAGCGAAAACAGCATCGTTATCATCCGAAGTGGCGGGAAATCCGCGATCAAAACAAATATGCCCAAATGATAGCTTTTGCAAAAGCTTTGCCCCAAATTCGGCAGCGAGTGGATGCGGATCTTGCGCTGTCGGGATTTCCTCGGGCTAAGGTGCTGGCCACCGTGGTAAAGCTTTTGGAAGTTACCCTGATTCGCGTAGGCAACGAGGAGTATGCGAAGGAGAATCGTTCTTATGGGCTGACTACCTTGAAAGATCGGCATGTGGATATTTCCGGATCAAAGCTTCATTTTCATTTTAAAGGCAAGAGTGGCAAGAATCATGAGATTGACATTCACGATCGAAAATTGGCGAAAATCGTCAAAGGAGTGCAGGACCTGCCCGGACAGGAACTTTTTCAATACATTGACGATGACGGTCAAAGAAAGCAGGTCGATTCGGATGATGTTAACACATATTTAAAGGAAATTACTGGTGAGGACTTTACCGCGAAATGCTTTCGCACCTGGGCTGGGACAATCCTGGCTGCTCAAGCGCTTCAGGAATTTAAAAAGTGCGATAGCGAGGTGGAGGCGAAAAAGAACGTTATACAGGCCATTAAATCAGTTTCTCAACGCCTTGGGAATACTCCGACGATTTGCCGAAAATGTTATGTGCATCCTGCAATTCTGGAATTGTACATGGATGCCGCGCTGGTGGAAACATTGACTCAACAAGCAGGAAAGGTCCTCTCCGAATCTCTACAGGAATTGAGTCCGCAGGAAGCCGCTGTTTTGGCCATGCTTGAAAAACGTTTGGAAAGGGAGAAAGGTGCAGCCAATCATAGCAATGGGAGTTCCCGCTGGAAATCTTCCTTTCGGTAGGAAAGACGACCATCAATAAGGTGCGCTGGAGACGTGTATGGATGCAATTCTACTTTGGAAGCACCAATGATGTGCCACACAGCCATTCCTGAAGCTTTGAGGTAGTCGGCAATGAGGGAGCGGTGACATTGCCACCATACAGCTTCTGCGCACATGATCACAGTGCGTTTGGCCGCGGCCAAAATGATAAGGCGCCGAATTCCCTCATCGAAAGCCGCCGTCACCATGTAATCCGCATAACCGCGAAACCCTGTGTTGCGCCAGGCGGTATTTGGAGAGTCGGGCACTGGGGCACGACGACCACCAAGTTTTTCAAAATGCTCATAAGCGATACCTTCGTTTTGTAGTCCCATAGCAAGCTGGTCTCTCCCAAATTGTGGATATCGCCTTGAGCCCGGAAAGCGCCTTATATCAGCCAATGATTCAATTTGGTTTTGTTTGAGGAGGGCGGTAAATTCCGCCAGACTTCGAGTTGAATGGCCGATTGTCCAAATCTCTTTTGAGGGAGAAATCATTGCAACGACAATATGCTTCAAATAGGAGGGAATTTAAAGTGGCGCAGCCATGGGGGATGGGGATGGCGGAACTCGACAGTTAAATGAAAAGCGATTTAAACTTGTTTAGCTCATGAGCAAATTTGTGCCGTTACCTCGATCCTTTTATCAACCGGCAGCAGATGAAGTAGCACCGGCACTTCTGGGCCACTGGCTCATTCGGAATACCCCACACGGGCCGTGTGGAGGACCAATTGTGGAGGTGGAAGCCTACCTGACCGATGATCCCGCCTGTCACGCTTTTGGTGGAAAGACGGAGCGCAACAAAGCGATGTGGGGGCCGCCAGGCCATGGTTACGTCTATCTTATTTATGGCTACCATTGCTGCTTCAATGCCGTGTGCCAGCCTCCAGGCGTAGGGGAGGCAGTGCTGATTCGTGCTCTGGAGCCGGAAATTGGGGAGGATTTCATGCATCAACAGCGCCCGGTGGCAGATCGTAAACATTTGACCAATGGACCCGCCAAGTTATGCACGGCTTTGCAAATAGATCGCAACCTGGACGGAACGGATTTATGCCATTCGGAGTCTCCTCTATTCATCGCCCGAAATCCGGATCGGAAAGCGTACATAAATGACCGGGGACCAATCGTGACAACCACACGAATAGGAATTACCAAAGCAGCAGATAAGCCATGGCGATTCTACCTCGATGCCAGCCCTTTCGTATCGCGCCGAATTTCCCGTGCGAGAAAGTCCCTACCCGCTGGCAGTTAGACTCTTAAGGTTTTGTTGTGTCGGTTGCATTGTGCGTTAGTCCGAGCTACTTTGCGGGCAATATGAAGCATCGCCTTTGGCTGGGGATTCTCTTTTCCATGCTCCTCATTTGCGGTTGTCGCGGTGCGTACTATTCAACCATGGAAACCTTCGGGGTTTATAAACGAGACATTTTGAAAAAGAAGGTGCTGGAAGCGCGCGACGACCAGAAGGCGGCCAGTCAGCAGTTCACCAACGCCTTGACGCATCTGAAGGAATTGTATGGCTACCAGGGGGGCAATCTTGAAAAAACCTACAATGTGCTGAATCGAGATTATGAGCGTTCTGTGGAGCGTGCTAATGCGGTTCATGACCGGATCAAACAGATGGAAACGGTCGCCGGGGACCTCTTCACAGAATGGGAAAAGGAAATTCACCAAATCTCCTCTCCTACCCTTCAGCAAGGCAGTCGGGACAAATTACGAGAAACACGGGCGAGATACGATGATCTGCATGAAGCATTAAAGCGGGCGGAACGAAGCATGGATCCGGTTTTAACGCAATTTCACGATCAAGTATTGTATCTCAAACACAACCTGAATGCGGCAGCAATCGGATCTTTGCAGGGTGAGTCTGCCAACATTCAGGCTGATATCACCAAATTACTGGCGGATATGAACGCCTCCATAGCTGAGGCCGATCGCTTTATTCAGAACCTGCATTAGTGCTGACCACCAGCCGATACGAGTCCAATGTTTGGAAAGGAATGTCATGACAGACCATGTTTACAAGAAAATTGAAATTGTCGGATCATCTTCCACAAGCCTGGAGGATGCGGTTAACAATGCTGTGACAGTTGCCGGGCAGAGTGTGCGAAACATGCGTTGGTTCGAGGTGGTTGAAACACGTGGCCAGATCGAAGATAACAAAATAAACCATTGGCAGGTCACAGTGAAAATCGGCTTCACGATTGAGAGAACGGCTTGATGGAAGTCCTCTTCTTTTCTGGTGGAATGTCAGCCAAGGTATCTCTTGTCCGTGGTTTGCCGGTTCGCTAGTTTAGGGCATGCGCAAAAGAATTCAGCGCCGACGAAATGCTCGCCATTTCATCGGGTTAATGTCGGGCACATCGACTGACGGGATTGATGCTGTGGTTGCAAGTGTTTCGGGCACAGCGCGCGGACTTAAGGCGCAATTGATGGCGCATGTACAGTATCCCTGGCCCAAAGCACTGCGTGAACGGATTCTATGTGCCTGCCTGCATGGAACGGTCGCAGAAATCTGTGAGCTAAATTTTCTACTCGGTGAACACTTCGCTCGCGCAGCTTTGGCAGTGATTCAAAAAGCTGGCTTGAAACCCGGGGAAATTGCCGCAATTGGGTCTCATGGTCAGACTGTCCATCATTTGCCGCGTGCCAAAACTCCCTCCACCTTGCAAATTGCCGAGCCTGCAGTCATCGCTGAAAGAACTGGCATCACTACCGTCGCTGATTTTCGTGTTCGCGATATGGCTGCCGGAGGACAGGGGGCGCCATTGGTTCCATATGTCGATTGGGCAATTCATGCCGATAAAAAACATCCGCGAATTTTGCAGAATATTGGAGGAATTGGGAATCTCACCTACCTGCCTCCCAATGCCAGATTGGATCAAGTCCAAGCCTTCGACACGGGGCCTGGTAACATGGTGATGGATGCTGTAGTAATGGCTTTGAGTTCCGGGCGGTTTACCTATGATCGTGGAGGCTCCTGGGCTGCTCGCGGAAAAGTTTCTGAAAAACTGTTAAGTCGATTACTGCGCCATCCATTTCTCGCTCGCAAACCACCTAAAACCACCGGTCGTGAAGAGTTTGGCGCGCCTTTTGTGCAATCGCTTTTGAATGCGGCGCGCGAGCTGCGCCTGAAAGATGAAGACATCATTGCCACCGCCACGATGTTTACTGCCGCCAGTATAGCACAAGCTTATCAAAAGTTCATTTTCCCGAAGATTTCCGCCAAACTGATTAAAGATATGCAAGTCATCCTGGGTGGGGGAGGAGCTAAAAATCCCACACTTCAAAACATGTTGGCGGAATTGATTTCTCCGGTAACTGTTCTGACGCAGGACGATTTGGGCAATTCGAGTGCAGCCAAGGAAGCGCTGGCCTTCGCCATCCTGGCGCATGAAACCTTAAACCATCGGCCTTCGAACGTACCGTCTGCTACTGGAGCCAAACGGTCGGTTGTTTTAGGCAAGATTGTTCCGGGTAATTCCTGGAAGGAATAGATGACGGTATTTCAAACAAGCCGTCACCGTCATCGCTATCAATGTGCTGATGGTAAAGGATCTGGTTGGATTAGCAAAAGCCAGTCGCCGGGCTGAGGAGTAATGAACCGGCAGATTGGTCCGGCTACGTATCCGACAGCATCCATGCGATCGCCAGTTCGTGCATTAATCCAGGTGGCTTTCAATGGGGTTGGAATCGTGGTTGCTTTCAAATCGACTGAGCGTTCTTCCGGAATATAGATCACCGATAAATCCTTGAGGGAGCTTTGCGTAGCGGATATGTGTCGGGCCGGATGTTCATCACCCGGTTGCACGACGAGCATCCCGGGTGCGGGTCTTAGCCGCCAGAACTCGATGGAGTTAAAAATTTGCCCAACTATTTTCATTTGTTCCGCAACAGGCATTGTGAGGTTCTTTTGCCAGACAGGAGACCCAGCGTTTGAGTTTGGTCTTTTATTTGCAGCCTCCTTTTGCCAATTCCAAACTCCGTCAGCACCGTAGCTGACCCCGGCAGTGGGTGCATTGAGCAGGCTCCAATAAATGAGGCGGCGGACCATGGAGGTCTGTGTAACAGAGGCTGGGGCAGACGAGTTCTCGTAATAAGGGGCCAGATTAATGAACGGTTTCAAGGGAACCCGTTGCCAGTCTATCGCCAATGGACCAGCAAGAAGCCATTGCAGAGCGTTGTCGTCCGCTTCCTGCCCACTTTGGTAACTTAAAACATCAACCCAGGGTTCAGCACGGAATTCATCCAACACCCAGTAAGTTGTTCCGGGGTGCAAAATTACCGGCGCGTGGTGCTGATTCGCGAACACACTTCGTCCGACGCGTTTCCAACGTGCCACTTGAGTGCTCAGATTATCGCCCTCGCACATGATTATCCATGCCACATTGTAAGCTCCCCAGCGGGCGACCATGTAACGGAGAAGCTGAACCGCTTGTTCCTCGGGAATGGTTTCCAAGCCAGGGGCTTGCGCCTCTAAATCTCGCAGCGGAAGAATTGCGCTCAACAGACCTGCGCGGTTGAGGGTTTCGATCCTTGAATCGAGCTGCTGAAAGAGGTTGAGGTTGATGGTGAGGGTTGTAGAGGTGCTTTCGAAAACGCTTTGATTTCTGGAATTCCTACCGGGAGCAGCCACCCACTGAACGGCCGTGAAGCTCTGTTTTGCCCGTTGTCCGGCGTACGTTTCCCACTCGGTAGATTTCGAAAGCAGTGCGCCGCTCCAGGCGATATCTGCCAACCACAGAAACGGAGTATGATCCTGGTGTTCGAGACAAACCTGATCGTGTGACAATTGGATGGGCCCATGAAGATCAAAGCGTGATTTGCGGGTGGTCTTAACGCAGAGGAATTCGCCTATTACCTTATTCAAGTTGGTATTGGCGGCATCGGAACAAGAGGTTTGATATGTCCATTTGCCCGCTTGATCGGGAGAGAAGCGGAACTTCCAGATACGTGCTCCATCCCAGAAACCATACGTTTTAATTTTTTCACCCTGCGGAGAGGTAAATTCAACGCTTAGCGTGATGTCCTGCAAAGGATTGGCATAGGTAACCGAACTCCTGAATTCCTTCTCAAAAACACCCCACTTTGCAATCACAGGCCAAGGGATGACCTTTGCCTGGCAGAAGCAGGTATTTGAGAGAAAAAAGCAAATAATGGACAAAAAACGCCAAAGCCGCCAAGACGTACGCTTCATGTAATGATCAGGAATCATAAGTTCAGTTGTCCAAACGAAGCGGCATCAGACAATAAACGTGGGAAGGTGTCAAACCTGTGGTTAACACATGCCAAATGCGGTTGGCGATGATGTGCGGATTCATTGGGGAATTTCTGGAACTGCGGACTGGAGTTTGAAATCTCCGAGCGGGGAACTATGTTAAAGAGAACAGCTAAAACGGTTGTTCGCAGTAGCATGGAAGCAGATGCAAACAATTTCAAGGCATGAAACCCGACAAACCACCTTTGCCGAAGGGAAACCCCAAGAGTCCTCGAAATGCATGGACCGCAATTATTTGGTATCTTCCATTGATGTTCCTTTTTATTTGGATGTGGCAGGGAACTATTTCCGGTTTATCTGTCAAAAATATTTCGTATAGCGATTTTAAAAATTATTTACGGTCTGGAGCCATAACCGAAGCGGTTGTTAAAACCGATAGCATTGAAGGCAGAATTCAGCCGAAAGCCACTGCTGTCCCAAAGAGTAATCAAAATCAAACAAACGCGACTGCGGGCCTCGATAAGCCATTCAATTTTAGAACCATCCGGGTGGAAGATCCCAAACTGGTTGAGGAACTGGAGGCGGCCAAGGTTAATTTTACCGGAGTACGACCTGGAATACTTTCGCAGGTTTTACTTGCATGGATTTTACCGCTTGGGTTGATGGTGGTCATTTGGTCTTTCATCAGCCGCCGGATGGGGTCGGGAGGGGCTGGACAATCCATTCTGAGTTTCGGGAAGAGTCGCGCCAGGTTGGTTGCTGAGAAGGAGACGGGGGTTACGTTCAACGACGTTGCCGGATGCGATGAAGCAAAGTATGAACTGCAGGAAGTGGTGGATTTTCTAAAGAATCCGAACCGTTACAAGTCATTGGGAGCCAAAATTCCCAAGGGCGTTTTGTTGGTAGGCCCTCCCGGAACTGGCAAGACATTGTTGGCGAAGGCGGTTGCAGGTGAAGCCCAGGTTCCTTTCTTTTCCATCAGCGGCAGTGACTTCGTGGAGATGTTCGTGGGGGTGGGTGCTGCGCGGGTGCGAGACTTATTTGTCCAGGCAAAGGCACAGGCACCGTGCATTGTCTTTATTGATGAGTTGGATGCCATTGGACGCGAACGTGGTGTACACGTGGGACCGGTAAACGACGAACGCGAACAGACGTTGAATGCATTGCTGGTGGAAATGGATGGCTTTGCGCCAAATACCGGCGTCATTCTGCTGGCCGCAACGAACCGTCCTGAGGTGCTTGATCGCGCGCTGTTGCGTCCGGGCCGCTTTGATCGGCAGGTAATAGTGGATGCACCGGATATTGAGGGGAGAGAGGCTATTCTTCGGGTGCACACGCGCCTGGTCCCACTGGCGGACGATGTGCAACTGCGGAGGATTGCCAAGTCAACACCTGGATTTTCCGGTGCTGACCTCGCCAATGCCGTTAATGAGGCAGCGCTTTTGGCAGCCCGACGAAATGCGCGCAGAATTGAAGAGCGTGATTTGGAAGAAGCGGTGGAAAAAGTCGTGGCAGGCCCGGAGCGCAAGAGCCGGAGGATGACTGAGGAAATCAAACGACGGGTGGCCTACCACGAAACCGGCCATGCCCTGGTTGCTGCTTACAGCAAACATGCTGATCCGGTGCACAAGATCAGTATTATTCCACGGGGGCGCGCTGCTTTGGGTTATACCTTGCAACTTCCCGAGGAAGATCAGTACCTGATGACTCGCTCGGAGTTGATTGATCGCATACGAGGTGCATTGGGCGGTCGTGCGGCAGAACAGGTGGTATTCGGTGAAGTCACTACGGGAGCAGAAAACGATTTGGAACGGGTCACGGCCATGGCCCGGCAAATGATCTGCCTTTTTGGAATGAATGAACGACTGGGGCTGGCACGTTCCGCACAGAGGCATGGGCCTTTTTATTTGAATAGTGGTGATGGCAGCTTTCAACTGGACTGTAGTGAAAAGACTGCCGAGGAAATCGATAGGGAAGTGAAGCAACTCCTTGATTGTGCCTATACAGAAGCCAAGCAAATTATTAATGAACACAGAGATCAACTTGAGTTGGTGACACGGGAGTTGCTGAAGCGCGAAAGCATGGACGGCCAAAC
The DNA here is from genome assembly GCF_000172555.1 of Pedosphaera parvula Ellin514. NCBI lineage: Bacteria > Pseudomonadati > Verrucomicrobiota > Pedosphaerae > Pedosphaerales > Pedosphaeraceae > Pedosphaera > Pedosphaera parvula. Next base: position 39,981 of record NZ_ABOX02000011.1, on the reverse strand, counting down.
TTTCAGGAAGTTGATTGGAATGGAGGCCGTTGATGGGGAACATCGTGAACAACCATCCGCACCCAGACCGGGGATTTTGACAAATCCGTAATTGAATGCACGTTTTTGCTGGAGAATTGATACGACTCATGTCGTAATCGAAGTCCAGCAGATTGCTTTGGGAAATTATGGCCGTGCAATTCAAAGATTATTACGAAGTTCTTGGAGTTCCTCGCAGTGCGAGTGACGAGGAGATAAAAAAAGCATTTCGCAAACTCGCCCGCCAGTACCACCCGGACGTGGCCAAGACCAAAAAAGGAGCCGAGGAAAAATTCAAGGAAATCAACGAAGCATACGAGGTGCTGAGCGATTCCGCCAAGCGCAAGAAGTATGACGAACTTGGCCCCAACTGGAAGCAGGGGTCCGAATTCCGTCCTCCGCCGGGCTGGCAGTATCAGCAGCAAGGCACGCCTTTTGGCGGAGGCGGCAGAGCTGGCCAAAGGCAGGAGTACGATTTTGAATTTGGTGGTACCACCGGCTTCAGTGATTTCTTTGAGCAACTTTTTGGCTCCCGAATGCGCGGTGGCCGTGGAGGTGATGCCGGTGGCGGATTTGGGGGGCGTGGCGGATTCGCCGGTGAGAATTTGGCGGAGAAAGGCCGGGACGTTGAGGGCGAGATCATGGTGACGCTCGAGGAAGCCATGCGCGGCTCGGTTCGTTCCATTTCACTGCGTCGGGCGGTTCCGTGCGAGACCTGCGGAGGTACGGGCGAAAAAAATGGACGCGTCTGCCCAACCTGCTCCGGCAGCGGGCACGTAACCAAGACCGAAACCTACCAGGTAAAAATTCCCGCTGGAGTGACAGAAGGACAACGCCTGCGAATCCCGGGACGGGGCGAAGCCGGGCTGAATGGCGGTCCTCCGGGCGATCTGTATTTGAAAGTGCGGTTATCCAAGCATCCGGATTTCAAGGTGGAAGACCACAATCTCATTTATGAGGCGGATCTTGCGCCTTGGGAAGCGGTGTTGGGAACGAATCTTTCAGTTCCCACGGTTGATGGAACAGTAAATATCAAAATTCCACCTGGGACGCAAAGCGGGCAAAAGTTTCGTGTTCGAGGACGTGGTCTCCCGCAACGTTCGGGAACGAACGGTGATTTGATCGTGGTAACACGTGTTGAAGTCCCCGATAAAATTTCTGATGAAGAGAGAAAAGTTTGGGAGCAACTCGGCAAAATATCGCATTTTAATCCTCGAGCATAACTTTCGTCCGGGCAGCAGGGTGTTGGTTCGATAACTCTTTGATGGAGGCTTCGAGAAGCCTGTAATCAGAGAGACACTCATGTTCTTTTCATCGCTTGAGCACAGTTGGTGCCAGGTAGTTGTTCGCACGCATTTACCTGAGAGTTCACCTAAATTCCGCCCGTAGAGAACCTTCTCCGGGTTTTCAAAGAAAACTTTTCGCTTTGTATTTTCTGAAATAAGGCTTTACGTTTTTTTACATGGCGAATTCGTCAAAGAAGAACAAATCACCGAAGGCCATGATTTTGGGTGTTGGGTTGGATTCTGATGGCCACAAACGCATTACGACCGGCCCTAATTTTGCTCTCGTTGGCGGCGGGCAGGAAACTCATGAGGACATGACTGAGAAGGTCATCAAAATTAATGAGAAGCTGACTAAGAAAGGGAAAAAGCTTGAGGAAGTCAGCCGGGAAGAGTTTGACGACATCGCTCATTCCGTAGGTCTCCGCAGAACAGATTCTCAATAGTTCCGGGCTGCACGGTCACAAGTTGAATTGCACCTGCGACTCTTGACTCCTTGATTTGCAACAATTACCGTTGCTTGTGAAAAAGTAACAAAGTGGGTCGGTATTTATGGCTGTCGATTATAATCCCTACTTACTCATTGCTGTGTTTCTCATCGCAGCAGTTCTCTTTGCAGTTGCACCTCTCTTTACCGCGTGGGTCTGGTCAAAGAAATTTTCACCAAAAAAGCCCGGACCTGATAAGAACGCTATTTACGAATGCGGTCTTGAAGCCAAAGGGGATGCATGGGTGCAATTCAGGTCAGAGTATTATCTTTATGGGATTATTTTTCTTATTTTCGATGTGGAGGTAATTTTTTTGCTGCCTTTCGCGGTTTCATTTACCGGTCTGCCGATTGGTGCCTTCATCGCCATGGTGGTGTTTTTGCTCCTGTTGGTGGAAGGGCTGGTCTGGGCCTGGCAGAAAGGCGTTTTGAGTTGGAAGTGAGTTGAGCTAGTATTCATGGACGAAGGACTGCGCAATGAATTGAGCAAGCAGGGGATCTTCACGACCTCCATGGAAGCGTTGTACAACTGGGGACGGAAAAACTCGGTCTGGCCAATGCAATTTGGACTGGCTTGCTGCGCGATTGAAATGATTGCAACCACGATGGCTCGTTATGACCTGGCAAGGTTTGGTGCGGAGGTATTTCGTCCGTCGCCGCGACAGGCCGACCTGATGATTGTTGCCGGCACCGTGACCAAGAAGATGGCTCCGCAGGTTGTGCGTCTTTACAATCAGATGCCCGAACCGAAGTACGTGATAGCCATGGGAGCCTGTGCGATTTCAGGTGGGCCATTCAAACAGGGCTATAACGTCCTGAAGGGAATTGATCGTTTTATTCCTGTCGACGTGCATATCCCCGGATGTCCACCAAGACCGGAGGCTTTGATCGAGGCGTTCATGGCGCTGCAAAGGAAGATCGATGCACAGAAGTTGACGGGCCCAAATCGACCACGCCACCTGGATCCAGAAGCCCCAAGTGAATTTCCGGTTCCCAAGTTTGGTGCGCATGATCTTGAGCCAGCGAACAATCCGACGGTGTGGAAACCAATGGAAATTGTCCGAAAATAAGCACTGATAGAGTGAAACGATAACCAATGGATTCCCTGGAACAAATAAAAAGCCGGATCGAAGCTGCTGTGCCGGGCGCTCGATTGGAAATTGTTCCGAATGACAGCCCATCCAATCAACGCTCGCTTCTGCTCGATCACGAGCACGCCTTCGCGGTCGCGAAGTTTCTGTGCGCTGATCCGCAGTTACGATTTGATTACGCGTCGAATGTCACCGGTGTGGATTGGTTGGATGCGGTGCTCAAGGAAAAAGTGAAGGTAAAGAGATTGGTCGACGGCGTGGAAAAGGAAGTTGAGGAGTCTGTAGAGAAGAAAAGGCCTGGCTACCTTGAAGCAGTCTATCATCTATACTCGATGTCTTTGAAGCATGGACCATTGATCTTTCGCCTGCGCACAGGGAATCGGATTGACAGAGTCCATCTCCCATCGCTGACCCCAATATGGCGGGGGGTAGAATTTCAGGAGCGGGAAATTTACGATCTTTACGGAATTGTCTTTGATGGACATCCCGATCTGCGCCGACTGTTGATGTGGGAAGGCTTTGCGGATCATCCAATGCGCAAGGATTATGTGGCACCGGACGATTTTGAGTATGAGCCGACGCCCCATGACGAAGTGTTGGAGCGGGCGAAGGAACATTATCCAGCAGATGCAAAGTAATGAGAGCAGACACAACAAATGAATTGGATGCTGCGAGTGGCTCTTTTCCGCCGGTGATAATGCCGGAAGGTGCGGGGCAGCCCAATTACACATTGTTGCCCAAAAGCGCGGAAAACCCTGCTGATGGAGAATTGCTCGAGGTTGCCATGGGACCACAGCATCCGTCCACCCATGGGGTTTTTCGCATGGATGTGGTGCTTAATGGGGAGCAGGTGGTAAAGCTCAAGCCGGTGTTCGGTTATCTGCATCGTAATCACGAACAGATCGCCGAAAGCACAACTTATCTTGGGTCGATGCCTTATACCGATCGCCTGGATTATTTCTGTTCCATGACAAATAACTGGGCGTATGCGCTGAGCGTGGAAAAGTTGGCCGGACTGCAGCCTCCTGAACGGGCGGAATACGTTCGCATCATTACCGCTGAACTTACCCGGTTGGTGAATCACACCTGTCTGGTGGGATTTCTGCTGCAAGATATGGGAGCACTTGGTACGCCGTTAATGTATGCGTTCCGCGAGCGGGAAACGATTTTGGACCTCTTTGAGTCTCTCAGCGGCTCGCGTATGATGTGCAATTACATGCGCTTTGGTGGGTGCAGGGTTGATCCATCTGCGGAGTGGCTGGCACAGGCAAAGCAGGCGGTGAAAAATTTCCCGCGTTTTCTCGACGAATTCGAGAAGTTGCTCACCGAAAACGAAATTCTGGTATCGCGGACTCAGGGCGTTGGTGTGTTGCCAGCCGAATTAGCGATTAACGCAAGCATCACGGGTCCGATGTTGCGCGCCAGTGGTGTCAATTATGATATTCGCAAAGTTGACAAATACGGAATCTACGACCGCTTTAATTTTCGCGTTCCGATTGGAGATCATGGTGACGTTTATGATCGCTACATGGTTCGCGTGCTGGAGATGCGGGAGTCGGTGAAGATTTTGGATCAAGCTTTGCGGGATATACCTGCAGGGCCAATCATGGATCCCAAGGCGAAGATTCGCGGGTTTCGCCCAAAAGCAGGTGAAGCTTACGGTCGCATCGAAGGGCCAAAGGGTGAACTGGGTTTTTATCTCATCAGCGATGGTTCGCCCAACCCATACCGTTATCGGGTGCGTCCGCCCAGCTTGATTAATCTAACAGTGCTGGAAGATATGTGTTTGGGGCAATCGGTGGCGGACGTTGTAGTTATACTGGGTAGTGTGGATATTGTATTGGGAGAAGTGGATCGATAAAAATTTTATGCTCGGCGAAGGAATCATCAAAGGCATGGTGGAGACGGCGAGAAATTTCGTCGGCAGCTATCATGACCCTGAGCGCCTCGTAACGGTCGAATATCCTGAGCAAAGAGTTCCGCCCAAGGAAAATGCGCGCAATTTTCCGTTTCTCGTTTATGACGGTGAAGACCCGATGAAGGGGCTTCGTTGCGTGGCCTGCCAGATTTGTGAAAAGGAGTGTCCGCCGAAATGCATCTACATCATCAAAGACTCGGTAAAGAAGCCCGACTACATGGGCAAGATGCAGATTCAGCCGAAAGTATTTGATATTGATGTTTCGGTTTGCATGAGCTGCCAGATTTGTGTGGAGGTTTGTCCGTTTGAAGCGATCAAGATGGATACGAAGTTTGAGCTCGCAACTGAAGACCGGTTTCAAGGATTGTTACTCAATAAGCAACAACTCGCGAAATCAAACCAATACTATCACAAGATTCATTCGACCGAGGCAACGGAGGTCGATGAGCGCCTTGAGGCCGAGAAAGTGAAGGCAGACGCAAAGGCACAGGCTGATGCTGAAGCCAAAGCGGCGGCTGCAACTGCGGCAACGACTGCATCTCCCGGGACATCACCACCTGAACGAGCGCCATCAAAATGATTGGGGATTTTTTTAGGGGATTGTTTTTGATGATTTGGAAGGTGGTTTCAGACCAGCCTGACTCGAAAGCCGAGTTTCTTTCGGTATTTCCTGATGTGCTGCAGCCACTCATCTCGGTCCTGTTATCCATCGTGCCGATCATTTTGGTTTTTGCAGGATTGTTCGCACTTACCACCTGGCTTGAGCGAAAAGTCTTGGGTCGCATACAGAACAGGCTCGGACCCAACAGGGTTGGTCCCGTCGGACTTTTTCAACCTGTGGCAGATGGCCTGAAGATGTTGACGAAGGAAGACATTGTTCCGCATTCCGCCGATAAGGTTGTGCACTTTTTAGCGCCCGTTGTCCTGCTGGTTCCGACACTGCTGGCTTATGCTGTGTTGCCAATCGGACGGAACATGGTGCCGATCAACCTGGATGCCGGAATTCTGTTTTTCTTTGCGGTGGGAGCTTCCACGGAGCTTTCGGTTTTCATGGCTGGATGGTCGAGTCGAAATAAATATTCCTTGCTGGGCGCAATGCGGGCCATTGCTCAAATGATCAGTTATGAGATACCGCTTATACTTTCATCTGTTTCCGTGATCATGATCGTGGGGTCGCTGTCCTTGGTCGATATTGTCGAAAAGCAAGGTGGTTACCACTTTCATTTCCTGCCACGCTGGTTTGTATTCACTCCTTGGGGTTTTGCCGGCTTTATCATTTTCCTCATCTCATCGCTGGCGGAATCGAATCGTTCCCCTTTTGATATTCCCGAAGCTGAATCGGAAATCATTGCGGGACATTTGACCGAGTATTCCGGATTTAAATACGCGTTGTTCTTTTTAGCCGAGTACCTGGGCATGTTTGCAGTGAGTGGATTGGGAGTAACACTCTTTTTAGGCGGGTGGCACGCACCGCTGCCTTTTTTGGAAGGTTGGCTATCATACATCTGGTTTTTCTTGAAGCTATTGGCATTGGTTTTCGTTTTCATCTGGATTCGTGGCACGCTGCCGCGTCTCCGGGTGGATCAGCTTCTGAACTTTGCCTGGAAATTTTTGCTGCCGATGTCACTGATTAATTTATTTGTTGCAGCCATTTGGCATTTCACGTCCGGTTGGGACACTGTAGCAGGAGGTGTCGGGCGATGGATTTTGTGCGCCGCCATGATTGCGATTCCGTACATTTGGCTGGGGCGCTCTTTGGTAGGACAGAAAAAGGTGACACATCGGACATATCGGTTTGCGAGTTAAATGAGAATTACTTTTGCCATCATAGCTGCGTTGACGCTGGTAAGTGGGATTGCCGCAATGAGCTTGCGCAATCTTGTGCACTGCGCGTTAAGTCTGGCGATTACTTTCGCCGGGCTTGCAGCCATGTATCTGCAACTGGATGCGCAATTTGTAGGATTTGCACAAATCCTGGTGTACATTGGTGCTGTCGCCATTTTAATCGTCTTTGCCATTTTGCTAACCCGCAGCAGCGAAGCCCCGCAACCGGTCATTTCCCGTTCATGGATTGTAGGAATTGCAATCGCAGTAGCTGTCTTTGGTGTAATGATCAGGTTGATTGCTTCCAGTCCCATAGCCCAACGTGGGTGGCCAGAAAAGCCGGGACCGACGGTGAAGCAGATTGGTGATCAACTTATGACCCGCTTTGTTCTGCCATTGGAAGCCATGGGATTACTGCTTACTGTGGCAACGATCGGGGCCGTTATCATCGCGATGAATGAAAAGACGAAAGCTGGTTTACAATTGCGCGGCAATGATTCACACCCGGTCCCGGGAACAACTCCTCAATCAGAATTGATGAAAGACTTGAAAACCTAACGGCTAACCAATGGCGCCACTTTCTTATTACTTAATATTTTCAGCTTTGTTGTTCTCGATCGGCCTTGCAGGAGCGCTGATCCGGCGCAACGCCATTCTGGTCCTGGTGGGCATCGAGCTAATGTTAAACGCCGCAAATTTGAACTTCATTGCCTTCTGGCGTTTCAGTCCAAATCCGGAGGCGTTGACCGGGATGATGTTCGTCATTTTTTCGATTGCCGTGGCCGCAGCAGAAGCGGCGGTTGGTTTGGCGTTGATTATTGCCATCTATCGACATTATAGAACGGTGGATTTGACGAAGGTGGATTCGCTCAAGGGATGAAATGAGTTGGATTGCCCAAAACCTATGGCTCATTCCGGTTCTGCCGCTAATGGCGGCGGGAGTGACTGCGCTGACGAAGCAGCCGTATCGGCGATTCGCGAGTGCATTGGCGATTGGTTCCATGGTTGGGGCGCTATTTTTGTCCTGCATAGCATTTGCCAGCACTTTGGGACGCCCAAGCTCGGCACCGAACTTCCATGAGGTATATAATTTCAATTGGTTTCAAATCGGTGAAAGTAGCTTGCGGTTGGGATGGGTGCTGGATCCTCTGGCCGCAATTATGCTGGTCATGGTCAGTTTTGTTGGACTGCTCATTTTTATCTATAGCGTCGGTTACATGGCGCATGATGAAAATTTCACAAGGTTCTTTTGTTTTCTTTCCCTGTTCGCGGCGGCAATGTTGGGTTTATTGATCGCCAATAATCTGCTGCTGCTTTTCATGTGTTGGGAATTAGTGGGCCTGGCATCGTATTTACTGATTGGTTTCTGGTATCAAAAGCCGAGCGCAGCGGCAGCGGCGAAAAAGGCATTTATTACGACCCGCATTGGAGACGTGCTTTTCTTTTTGGGAATCCTCTATTTGTATTCACAATCTGGCACGCTGCTCTTTTACGATCATGGCCAGGGTTGTTTGGAAAACTCGGTCCTGAGAGAATTGGTTGGCAGGACGACAGTCGGGGGCATGGCCGTTACCACGGGGATTGGTTTGTTAATTTTTTGCGGAGCGATTGGGAAGTCTGGTCAAGTGCCATTGCATGTCTGGCTGCCGGATGCGATGGAAGGTCCCACACCGGTAAGTGCCTTGATCCATGCGGCGACGATGGTGGCCGCAGGTGTGTTTTTGATTGCGCGTGTTTATCCGTTGTTGAATCCGAGTGCTGCTGGAGTGATGGGAAGTTCTGCTGCCTTAACAGCGGTGGCTTGGGTGGGAGCAATTACTGCTGTTTTCGCCGCGTGCATTGCCGTGGCGCAGACAGATATTAAACGCATTCTTGCCTATTCCACAGTTTCACAACTTGGGTTCATGATGATGGGACTTGGCACCGGAGGCGTGAGTGTGGGGATTTTTCATTTGATTACACACGCCTTTTTCAAAGCCCTGCTGTTCCTGGGAGCTGGCTCGGTCATTCACGGATGTCACGAGGAACAGGATATTCGCAGGATGGGTGGCCTGAAACGGTTCATGCCGATAACTTTTGCGACATATGCAATTGGCATGATGGCATTATCGGGAGTGCCAATTTTCTTCTCCGGTTTCTGGAGCAAGGATGCCATCCTCAGCGCAGCACACGATTGGCCGCTTTCGCGAGGTCCATATTACCTGGGGATTATTGGAGCTCTGCTGACTGCCTTCTATATGACGCGGCAGGTGTGTTATGTGTTCTTCGGAAGTTATCGCGGAGCGACCACGTGTGCGAAGCCTGCGCCTTTTGCGAACCACACCGCAGGTGACTCGGAAGGTCATGAACATAACCTCGAGCCCGAATTGGTGCCCCACGAGAGTCCGGCGGTAATGACGTGGCCTTTGATTATTTTGTCGGCCTTTGCCATCGTGCTGGGATTCCTTGGAACTCCTGCCTGGCCATGGTTCCAATCATTTTTGCTCGGGGATGAATCCAAACTGGATTTTCGGTCCCTCTTGAATATCGAAGAAGGCTGGATACTTTTAGTATCAAGCGTGGTCGCACTCACCGGGATATATATTGGGTGGTGGCTTTATGGCCGCAAACCAATGGCGTCGCTGGACGAAAAGGATTTTCTCGAGCGGGTGCAACCCGACATTTATACTCTGCTGCAAAACAAATTCTATGTGGATGATTTTTATGATTACACGATCATCCGGTTCAACGCCTGGTTTGCCAAATTCTGTGACACGGTCGATTATTGGGTCTTCAACTTTGCCGTGGTGGCGGTCAGTTTTCTGGTAATTGGTCTGGCGTGGTTGAACAAGTTTGTCGACGACTATGTCATCAACCTGGGTTTTGATGAAGGTTCCCGGGATATCCGAAAGGCCGGGGGATGGATTTCCCGGCTGCAGGACGGCCAGGTGCAAAATTATTTGCGAGTGATCGGTATTGCACTCGTCGTTTTGGTCCTGGTTTTGATTTGGGGGTGCAGATCATCATGAACGGATTTCCCCTGATTTCCACAATCACCTTCATCCCGCTGATCGGCGCGATCATGTTGGTGGGGCTGGATGCGGAGCGCAAGCGGTTGGCGCGATGTCTGGGATTAGGATTCAGTCTGGCTTCGCTGGTGCTTGTTGCGGTGATGTGGATACACTTTGACTCGAGTGCCATTGATCTCCAATTCGTAGAGCGGCATCCATGGATACCTTCCTTCAGTGCAGAATACTTTGTTGGTGTGGATGGGCTGGGGCTGCTGATGGTGCTGCTCACCGCCCTGGTGACGCCGATGGCCATGCTGAGTTCGTGGAGGATTTCAGAGAAGGTACCGATTTATTTTGCGATGATGTTATTTCTTGAGGCGGGTTTGTTAGGAACCTTCACCGCACTCAATTGTTTTCATTGGTTTTTGTTTTGGGAACTCAGCCTGGTGCCGGCATTCTTCTTGATCAAACTTTGGGGCGGGCCGAATCGGAGTGCGGCAGCGACGCAATTTTTTGTTTATACCATGGTTGGAAGTGTCGCGATGCTCCTATCCTTTTTGGCGATCTATTTGGCTGCCCACACGTTTGATTTCGTGCAGTTGGCTGAGAAAGGACATACCGGTGAACTGGCGTCCATGCTCAATCTGAACCTTGGCGTTTATGGTTTGAATAGCCGGCAATTCCCGCTCTTCATCTTCGCAGGTATCTTTCTAGGGTTTGCAGTAAAGGTGCCGTTGATCCCGTTCCATACATGGTTGCCGACGACCTATGCTGAGGCACCGACAGGCACAACGATGTTGCTGACGGGTGCTATGTCGAAGATGGGCGTCTATGGATTTATTCGCATTTTGATGCCGTTTTTTCCCGAGCAGATGAGGATCATAATGACTCCGTTGTTGTGGTTGGCGGTAATTACCATTGTGTTTTCGGCTTATTCAGCGTTTGTGCAAAAGGATCTAAAGAAAGTCTTTGCCTATTCTTCCATCAACCATCTCGGTTACTGCCTGCTGGGGGTGTTCGCCTTCGCGAAATTTACTGGCAGTGACGCACATTGGAACCTGGAGAAGGCGGCGGCAATGAATGGTGTCATGTTGCAAATGTTCAATCACGGACTGACTGCCTCCATTTTGTTTTGTTTCATAGGTTTCCTGGAACAACGGAGCGGGGGATTGCGTGATTTGGATCAATTTGGCGGACTGCGCAGGGTGGCTCCTGTCTTTTGCGGCTTAATGGGTATTTCCATTTTTGCTTCGCTGGGATTGCCCGGGCTGAATGGGTTTATTGGCGAGTTCCTGATCTTCAAAGGTTCTTTTCCAATCGTGACCTGGGCGACGGCAATGTCGGTCATCGGATTGTTGGTCACGGCCATCTTTTTGCTCACGATCATCCAACGAGTTTTTAACGGACCACTCAATGCCAAGTGGGCTGGCTTGCCGGATCTTACATTGAAGGAGTGTTTGTTGGTTTTACCTGCAACGGCGCTTATGCTCGTGATGGGAATTTATCCGCAGATTGTGATTGGAAAAATCAACACGACCGTGATGCAGATGGTGGATTTGATGAAGTATTAGAAAGACGCGATGCTGGCCTGGACCATTTACATTTCATTTATCGGGGTGTTCGTACTGTTGCTGCTGCCGGCGGGGGCAGTTCGCGCGGCGCGCAAGGTTGCGTTGCTGGCCGCGGTGCTTGGGTTGTTGGGCGGGATCTCTGGTATTCTTCAACACAAGGCTCCAACTGAGATTGATACCATAACGAAGGTGCCATGGGTTCCATCGTTGGGCATTGAATATTTTTTAGGAGCGGATGGGATCAGTTTAACCTTGGTGTTGTTGACGGGAATTGCCGCAGTGGTGGGGATTCTATTTTCCTGGAACATTGAGCATCGAGCGAAGGAGTTCTTTGCATTCTATCTCGCATTGATAGGCGGGGTATATGGAGTGTTCCTGAGCTTTGATTTGTTTCTGCTTTTCGTCTTTTACGAACTGGCAATCATTCCGAAATATTTTCTCATCGCCATTTGGGGATCGACAAACAAGGAATATGGAGCGATGAAGCTGGCATTATACTCCTTCCTTGGCAGTGCGATGGTATTGATTGGATTGGTGGCGACTTATGTAATGTCTCCCGTCAAGACCATGAATCTGCTGGAGTTGGCGAAATATGCTTTTCCGGAATCATTTCAACATTGGGCATTTCCGCTGGTGTTTGTGGGTTTCGCGATTCTCGCGGGACTCTGGCCTTTTCACACCTGGGCACCCACGGGCCACGTTGCAGCACCGACGGCGGCATCGATGCTGTTGGCGGGAGTGGTGATGAAATTGGGAGCTTATGGGGCACTCAGGGTGGCGATGACGTTGTTCCCTCAAGGATTGGCGATTTGGAAGGACGTAATCGGGTTGCTGGCGGTGATTGGAATTGTTTATGGGGCGATGGTTGCGCTGGTACAGAAGGATTTCAAATTTGTTATCGGCTATTCCAGTGTCAGTCACATGGGATTTGTGCTGTTGGGCTTGCTGACGTTGAACACCATTGGGTGGAGTGGGGCGGTATTGCAGATGTTCTCGCACGGAATCATAGCCGGGCTGCTATTCGGTGTGGTTGGACGGATGGTTTATGACCGCACGCACACGCGCGAGCTGCCCGTGCTGAAAAAGCTGGGATTAAGCAAGGCTTTGCCGTTTGCCGCCTGCACCTTTGCCCTCGCCAGTCTTGCCTCGATGGGCATGCCAGGCTTCAGTGGTTTTGCAGCGGAACTGCAGGTGCTCATTGGGGCCTGGAAAGCATTTCCGGTCTATGCTGTGTTGGCAGGATTTGGGGTGCTCGTGGGAGTTGCCTATACATTGAGAGTGTTGCAGTTGTCATTCTTCAACGATCCCACGCCGGCCATCGAGGGTGAAGCGGGTGAAGCGACCCATCCTTTACCGACCATCTCAGTTCCTGAGCGGTTGGGGGCGGCCATCCTCCTGGGTATTACGATAGTAATTGGAATTTATCCAAAGTTATTGCTGGATCTGATCGGGCCGAGTTTTGATTCGCCGCTATTTGAGGGGCTGAGGAAAGGAGCAGGGCTGTGAGCGGTTTCAGCTACTCCTACTCCGAAATACTGAAGTTCGTCGCTCCGGAATTCATATTGAGCATCACAGCTCTGGTCGTTTTAGCGAGTGACTTACTTGTTATGCGAGAAAAGCCGCACCGATATCGGTTTAGGATCGGGGCGGCTCTGGCCGGAGTGGGCTGCGTTGCCGCAATTGCCTGGTTGCTGAGCATGAACTTGCCTCCTCATGCCGCGCTTGACGGTGGGACTCATTCGTTGTTAGTCGGAATGTATACGGATGATTTGTTGGTGCGGTTGGTGAAGACCGCCGTTTTGATCATGGCAATATTCACGACCATTCTCTCGATGGAGTCAAATTTTACCGATCACATCGGGGAATACCTTGCACTTATTCTGCTGGCCACGGTTGGAATGCTGTTTTTAATCAGTGCGGAGGACCTGTTGATGGTCTTCATTGCCTTGGAACTGACCAGTTTATCGCTTTACGTGCTGACTGCATTCAACAAACGGAACATTCAATCGGCGGAAGCGGCGCTCAAATACTTTCTGTTCGGTGGAACGTCGGCAGCTTTTACCCTCTTCGGAATAAGCCTGGTTTACGGTGTATCCGGTTCGACGCGCTTCTTCGAAATTGCAGCGAACTTATCGGGACAGAAGCTGGACCCTTTATTATTAGGGGCCATTGTCATGACCGTGATTGGCTTTGGTTTCAAGGTCGCTGCGGTGCCATTTCATCTTTGGGCACCGGATGCCTATCAGGGGGCGCCGACGCCCAGTGCGGCGTTGATTGCCTCGGGTTCGAAGGTGGCGAGTTTCTTTATCTTTGCCCGGGTGATGATGAAAGCGTTCGAGCATGCACCCGGCAACGCTGCATGGCACCAATATGCGGTTGGCTGGATGCCAGTAATTGCGATCGTGGCCACTTGCTCACTGGTGGTGGGAAACCTGGCCGCGATTGTTCAGAGCAATGTGAAACGATTGTTGGCCTATTCAGCGATTGCCCACGCAGGTTATGCGTTGTTGGGCTTGCTCGCCAATACTCAAGAGGGCATGACTTCGCTAATCTATTACGTCATCACGTATGGGCTGACGGTGCTGGGTGCTTTTGGTGTGGTGGCAGTAGTGGAAGAAAAAAGTGGGAAGGCGGAGATTTCTGATTTTGCCGGTTTTGGAAGACGCGAGCCGTTACTTGCAGGATGCATGCTGGTCTTTATGCTGTCACTGGCTGGCATTCCGCCATTGGCCGGATTCTTTGGAAAGTTCTATCTCTTCACCGCAGCGGCTGGAGCGGTGAAAAATCTTGGATTGTTATGGCTGGTGATCCTGGCGATCGCGATGAGTGCAGTATCGCTGTATTATTATCTACAAGTTTTGAAACAGATCTATGTGGTTCCTGGAGATGTGAACCATCAAATCACCTCAGTCCCCATCTCGAGTAGGATTGCCATATCTGTATTGGCATTGGCAGTCGTGATACTGGGATGCGCGCCGAATATTCTCGTGGGGCGACTGGTAATGGCAATGGAGTTCGTTATTCGCTAACATATGGAGGGCGGCGCTCGATTTGTTTTCGAAGACCGTTGTGCCAGCTTCGGAGCGTGAAAATTGCCATCCATTGGTTCCGTTGGGATTTACGCATTTCCGATAAATCCAGAAGTCTTACGCGAAGATTAAATCAGAACCTATTCCACTGGACGCTGCTGAACTCGGTCTTCCATTAACCCAAAGCATTCCTTCCGCAGGCGAACACGCAACTCGCGAGACGCTGGACAAATTTATTTCAAGGCGCTTTTATGATTATGTAAATGGAAGGAACATTCATGAAGAACAACGGCCAAAGTGTCTGGCGATGTTTAAGGGGTAAAAGCGCGCTGTAATACGCATGCGTAATAAGTGGTGGCAAATAAAAGCATTCCGAAACGTCAAGTTTGACAACCGCGAAGTTTTTTCCATAATGCACGAGTGAGATTCACCTTTCTATTGCTGGCATTATTATTTTTTGGGGTTGTTGTTTCTGCGCAGGCACAATCCTCCCTTTACGACATACCATTAAAAGACATCGACGGCAAGGATACCTCGCTCAAAGCTTATAAGGGCAAGGTTGTGTTGATAGTCAATGTGGCATCGCGTTGCGGTTTTACGCCCCAATACGAGGGATTGGAAGCCACGTACAAGAAATACGAGGAGAAGGGCTTTGTGATTTTGGGTTTTCCCTGTAATGATTTTGGATTTCAGGAGCCAGGAACTGCAGAGGAAATCAAGAAGTTCTGCTCAAGCAAATATAGCGTGACGTTCCCGCTTTTCGAGAAACTGCATGTGAAAGGTCCAGAGCAACATCCTCTATATGCCGCGCTCACTGGCAAGGCTTCGCCAGTGCCGGGAGAAGTTAAGTGGAACTTTGGAAAATTTCTGATCAGTAAGGAAGGTAAAATCCTTCAGCGCTATGACTCCAAGGTAAAGCCTGATTCTACAGAATTGACCACGGCGATTGAGTCTGCCCTGGCTGCCAAATAAGGAGCGGAATTTTCCCGGCTTGCAACAGAAGGAAAGGTACAAAAAAAATGTCTAAATCTATTTTTACAAGGATGCTCTGCATGCTGGGATTCTTCAGCATGGCAGCTACGATATCAGCCCAGAATTCCGCGGGGGATGATGTATGGCAACTGGTTCAGAATCCGCCGCAAAGCCGTCAGGCAGCAGGTGATGTGTGGATTCATCCTTCCGCTTTCAAAGCATTCAATTTGAACCACAGTTCTTTGCACAATGTATTGAATCGTGCACCAAAGGAACAAGTTGGCTATGTGGTGACGACAACCAATATCATGACCTTGCCAATGCCGGATGGAAGTCTGGCTCATTTTGTGATTCAGGAGTCTCCCATCATGGCTCCGGAATTGGCGGCGAAGTTTCCAGAGCTTAAAACCTATGTGGGTTATGGCATTGATGATCCTCAAGCCACGGTCAGAATGGATTTAACTCCTGCTGGTTTCCATGCCCAGTTGTTGTCGCCGCGTGGAGCGGTTTACATCGATCCGTATGCCAAAGGAGAGACAAATCTCTATACGTGTTACTACAAGCGGGATTACGCGAGGGATACGAATGGCTTTCAATGCTTTACGCAATCGGATGGCGGTTCGAGTACCTCCAGCATGCCGGGGACGACAGCCCTTCAACGCGCATCTGGAACGCAACTGCGCACCTACCGACTGGCTTGTGCGGCAGATGTGGAATATGTGAAATTCCAGAGTTTGCCAAATCCGCCAAATGTGCAGGCGGGCATGGCAGCCATTGTAACTGCGATCAACCGCGTGGATGGGGTTTACGAAACGGAACTGGCGGTGCGGTTAGTCCTGATACCAAATAATGATCTGCTCGTTTGCACCAGTGCAGCTACCAGTCCCTATACCGACAATAATGGTGGCGTCATGCTGGGACAGAATCAAACACAAGTAGATAGTCTGATCGGCAATGGGAATTACGACATTGGCCATGTGTTTAGTACAGGTGGTGGTGGCATTGCGGGGTTGGGGGTTGTTTGTAATAGCTCCCGGAAGGCGCAGGGAGTCACTGGCTTGTCCGCTCCCATTGGTGATGCTTTTTATATCGACTACGTGGCGCATGAAATGGGCCACCAATTCGGAGCGAATCATCCGTTCAACAGTGTGGCAGGATCGTGTGGCGGGGGAAACCGCAATACAGGCACCGCGTATGAACCGGGCAGTGGGAGCACCATCATGGCCTATGCGGGTATCTGTGGTGCTGATGATTTGCAACCGCACAGTGATCCTTATTTTCATGTGATCAGCCTGGATGAAATATTTGCGTATTCCGCTGCGGGCGGTGGAAATAGTTGTGCAGTCACAACTGCGACAGGCAATCATTCGCCTATTGTCAACGCAGGGCCTTCCTTCAAAATTCCGGGGAACACACCTTTTATGCTCACGGCCAGTGCAACCGACCCGGACAGTGATGCGCTAACCTATTGCTGGGAGGAATTCGATCTTGGTCCTGCACTCGCTTTGAGCGCGCCAGACAACGGAAGTAGCCCGATTTTCAGATCTTTCAATCCGACAAACAATCCATCTCGCATCTTCCCCAAGCTCTCCAGTATTCTAAGCGGCACGAGCAGCCTTGGAGAGAAACTGCCAACCACAAGCAGGACAATGACGTTTCGTGTGTCTGTCAGAGATAATCGCACCGGGGGCGGAGGAGTGGACTCGGGAAGTATGCAGGTCACGGTCGTTACCAACGTAGGGCCGTTCAAGGTTACAGCACCTGCTGCAGGAGTGACCTGGTCGGGGCTTCAGACGGTTACCTGGGACGTTGCGGGTACTGCCACTTCGCCGATCAATGCTGCCAATGTAAACATTTTGCTCTCTACCAATGGAGGTTTGTCATTTCCTATTGTTCTAGCCACCAACACACCCAACGATGGGACGGAAGATATTTTCCTGCCGAACCTGGCGAGTACTCAGGCGAGGATCAGAGTGGAAGCGGCAGGTAATATTTTCTTCGATATTTCCCATGGCAACTTCAACCTGGTTCCTGGTGCAAACACACCTTTCCTGACCCTGGACGGGACTTCGTTGGCGTTGGAGGTGTGTGACGTCACAAATAATGCAATCGATCCGAATGAAGCGGTAATCATAAACTTCAATATTAAAAACATAGGTGGTGTGGATACCACCAATCTGATTGGAACTTTGCAGAGCAACAGTGGGGTGCTCAATCCGAGTGCACCACAAACTTATGGCAGTGTGCCGGGAAAAGGCGGCACTGCTACAAAATCGTTTGCTTTCATGGCCAGTGGCACCTGCGGCTCAAACATTACAGCCACAGTGCACTTCCGGGATGGAACAAACGACCTGGGGGATTTGTCAGCCAACTTCAGACTGGGCAAACTGGTTACGACAACGTTTAGTTTTACCAACCTCTCGTACATACGCATTCCCGGCAGTGGCACGATTGGCAAATCAACCATTTACCCCCTGAATCTTACAGTGTCTGGTATCACTGGAGCGGTGAGCAAAGTAACCGCTACTCTGCGTGGGTTGACGCATACCTTCCCGGGCGACATTGATGCCCTGTTGGTTCACCCGAGTGGCGAAAGTGCGCTCTTGCTGAGCGGGAACGGAAGTTCTCCGAGCACCGCAGTGAATCTAACCATTGATGACGATGCGACTAATCAGTTACCCACATCCGGCCTGCTTACATCGGGAACCTTTACGCCCACGAGCGGGGGATTTGGAGATCTTGTGACGCCGGCGCCGGCGGGACCGTATGGATCCGCCTTGGCTGTCTTTCAAGGACTGAGTCCTAACGGTATCTGGTCATTGTACGTGGACGATTCGACCAGCGGAGACAGTGGTAGCATGAGCCAGGGATGGATTCTTAACATCACCACTGCGCGGTCAGTCTGCACCTCCTGCTCGCAACCAGCAGGCATGCCTCCCAGTGTTCGCAATGTTTCGATGATTGGCGGAAACGTGATGATCAGTTGGGATGCAACTGTCGGGAGAACATACCGGTTGCAATCCAAAACAATCATAACGGGAAACTGGAGCGATGTTTCAGGGGATGTGATTGCGACGAGTAACACAGCTACCAAGGTGGACAGTTCCGGCGTGAACAATCAGAAGTTCTACCGCGTGGTGCTGTTGCCCTAACAGGGGACTAGTGAAGCCTGTCCGTCTCGATTTTCTTGAGATCGCTTATACCGATCTCAAGAAGCGATGCATTGACGTAAAGTTCCAGATTCGTCTTGAGGACGGGGACTCCGGCCAACTGCCGTTGGCGATCAATTTCCCGGAGCGAGAGAACATCCAGGGCCACGGGATCTTTGCTGATCCGCAGTTCATTCAGAACTGATGAATAGTGCAGCAGTCCTTTTTCCTCGCCATCATATTGGCAGATGAGTGAATCAACGATGTTTAGAACCACACGATCACCCAGGATAGGCAGCGCGTAGATTTCCGGAACGGCGCGGGATAGATTATCAGCGTCCGTTTCAAAGCGAAGAACATTATCCACACTACCGAGGGCGAGGCTGTAGAGATTGCCGGACACACCAGCCAGATTATGGTGCATCAATGGAGTAATGTTGATGATTTTGGTCATTTGCTGGCTGACCAGCTTGGAAACGTAGGATTTCCGGCCAATGCCAGGTCCTTTTTTGCCAAATTCCATATCGCTCCAGCTCAGATTCCCAATAAGGGCAGTCTCGTAAAAAGTTTTTTCATCGTACCCGGACTCAACACTGCTCGCAACCCGAATGCCAAATCGCTTTTCAAATTCGTAGAAACCGGCAAGGCGTAAATCCACAGAACGCTTATCCCACACGATAATGTTTGTGGCAGGTAATCCGGTTTCCAAAAGGGTTTGAATAACCGCAGCAACCACGGCTGGGCGAGTGCCACTGTTCGGCCCGGGAGTCGAGTAGACCTTGATACCGACGATATCCTGAGTGGAGATAAGGCTCAGCCAGGCCGCCTTCACGGTGGCTTTACCCGTCACATTGGTAATCCCCTGATCGAGCAGGCTTCGAATTCTCTCCGGAATTGGCTGCAAAGACTCGGTGGCCTCGGGGTCGTGGACTATGACTACGCGCGCTTTGGTTGTCTTTCTGTCAGCAGAGGAAAAGAGATTTTGAGCCTGTGCCTGAGAAAGCAAAAGCAGAATCGATAAAAATATGACTATTCGTGAAAATAACCAAAACATAAACGTTATAAACCGTGCGTTTCTTGACACGTCAAGGCGCGAATGTTACCACCTGCATTGAATGCTAACCAACAAAAAGCGATTCGGGAGCTATCTTGGGGTGTTCGTCGCCATGTTTACGGCGGTTGTCCTTACAGGATGTACCCCGGCAGGGCCGCGTGCGCTGCTGGATGGGAAACGCCTGCTGGATGAAGGAAAATATGGGCAGGCGATTGAAAAGTTAAAGACGGCGACCACGCTGCTATCCACCAATGCCAATGCCTGGAACTATTTAGGTTTGGCCTATCAGTACGGGGGACAACCAGCCAACGCCGTAGATGCTTACCAAAAGGCGCTGGGGCTGAACCATGATCTGGTTATGGTTCATTACAACCTGGGCTGCCTGTACTTGGAGCAAAACCGGCCGGATTTCGCCAGGAATGAACTGACAGCGTTCACGTTACGTCAGAATAACGTTGTTGACGGCTGGGTGAAATTGGGGACTGCGCAACACCGACTGCGTGAGACAGCGGCTGCCGAGAAAAGTTTTAACGAAGCGCTACGGATGAATCCACAGAACCCGGAAGTGCTAAATGATCTTGCCCTTGTTTACCTGCAGAAAAATCGACCTTCCGATGCGGAGAATTATTTGAATGCCTGTTTGCGGCTGCAGCCAAATTACGCTCCGGCTTTGCTGAACCTGGCGGTGGTCGAGCAAACGTATCGAAATAACCGGCCACTTGCGTTACAAAAATATAGGGAATACCTGGCCCTGAAGCCGCGGCCGGCAAATTGGGAAGTTGCCAACAGCGCGGCCAGAGACCTGGAACTGGAACTCACGCCCACAGCACATCCAGCAACGAATGTCCAAACCGCAATTGTGCATTCGGCAACAAACAATTTGAAACCGGTGGCCTCGAATCCGGTGAGGGTGGCGAATGTGGTTACCAACGCCGCCAGGACGTCTGAAGTGAACACCAATTCCATAAAAGTCGCAAATACGCCTCCCACCAATAAAACTGTTCCTGTACCGCCAGCATCACAACCTGAGAGGATGGTAAAGCCTGAGGTGGTAAAATTGGCCGAAGCTCCCACGGTTAAACCGGCGCAGGATGTTACAGCCTCACCACAAAGGCAGTCTGCCGAAGCGGTTCCAGAAGCTCCGGCGCGAACGCAGGCAACAGCAACGGTTCCAGCGTTAACGGCGAAGCAGCAGGAGAAACATGGTTTTCTGCAAAAAATGAATCCTGCGAATTTGTTTAAGCACGAACCTAAGAGCGCCAGCACGGGAAGGGCGCAAACAGCCGGAGAAAGCCCGGAAACGAATTCATCCACGCAAGTGTCCAGCAATTTTGAAGCCGTGTCCAAAACGACTTCACCAACCTATGCCACGGTTTCATACCCGCGGTACAGCTATAAGTCCCGTCAAAAACCGACAGCTGGAAATCGGACTGAGGCAGAGCGATTGGTAGCGCGAGGTGCACAAGCACAGCGGGATCGTCGCACCAAGGATGCGGAAACTTCGTATCAATCCGCGGTGCAAGCAGACGCGAGTTACTTTGAAGCGCAATCCAGCCTCGGACTGACTGCCTACGAGGTGGGGGAGATGGGCTTGTCGTTACAAGCCTATGAAAACGCACTAGCCATCAAGCCAGACGCATTTAGTGCGCGTTTTAACTTCTCACTGGGGCTAAAGAAATCGGGTTACATCATTGATGCTGCCCAGGAACTCGAAAAAGCGCTGGCGTGCGGTTCAAATGAACCAGCGAACAATGTGGCAGCGGCCCATTTGGTTCTGGCTAATCTTTACGCCGACCAGTTGCATCAACCGCAGGCGGCACGACCACACTATGTGAAGGTGCTGGAACTGGATCCTCAGAACTCCCAAGGCACAGCCATCCGCTACTGGTTACGGGATAATCCTTAAACCGACTGACTGCCGGAGGGGGTAAGTCGAAAGTTGGCCAGAAACCTGCTTACAACATCATGGGCACAAGTAAAGTGTCCAAATATTGAGCATATGAATCTGCTGAACCTTCCAATCAACTGGTTTGATATCGCCGTGGTAATCGTGGTCTTGTTGGGCATCAACAAAGGCCGGAAGCACGGTATGTCAGGAGAAATGATGGTGATGTTTCAATGGATGGCCATTGTGGCTGTAGGGGCTCTCTTTTATAAGCGATTAGGAGATATGCTGAGTGATTCCTGCCCGTTTGCCCATTGGACCAGCTACATTGCTGTTTATATAACAATTGCCATCGTGGTTAAGTGCATCTTTTCTGTCCTGAAAAAAGGTGCAGGAGGCAAATTGGTGGGCAGCAACATGTTTGGTGCGAGTGAAT
The DNA here is from genome assembly GCF_000172555.1 of Pedosphaera parvula Ellin514. Lineage (NCBI taxonomy): Bacteria > Pseudomonadati > Verrucomicrobiota > Pedosphaerae > Pedosphaerales > Pedosphaeraceae > Pedosphaera > Pedosphaera parvula. The sequence continues at coordinate 18,274 of NZ_ABOX02000011.1, read as the reverse complement.
ATTATTTGGGGATGATAGGCGGGGTGATCCGATTTCTATGCATACTCATGGCTGGCCTGGCACTCCTCAACGCCAGATTTTACAGTCCACAGGAGATCGCGCAGTATGACGCATTCCAAAGGGATGTTTATGGCAGCACCTTTTTTCCCGATCTTTCCACGGTCCAGCAGGAAGTTTTTAAAAGCTCTTATTTGGGAAAGTTGGTGAAAACGAATGCGGAGTTTCTGCTGATTAAGTCTACTCCTCCAGAAACCAAGAACTTAAAGCGAAGAGAGGATTTGCCATAAGCACGTTTTAGGGATAGAACAGATCACTGTGTTGAAATAGTGATTTGTTTTGTTCCATGACCGGCTTTTTTTCGCAAGCAACCAGAGAGCAAGTTCGATCTGCCAGTGATATTGTAGATGTCATTGGCTCCTATCTTCCATTGAAGCGGGCTGGGGCGAACTTCGTAGCGCTATGTCCGTTTCACAAGGAAAAGTCTCCCAGTTTCAACGTCAATCCTCATAAGCAGATTTTTCATTGCTTCGGTTGTCATAAGGGTGGCGACGTTTTTACTTTCGTCAAGGAGTACGAGAACATTCCATTTCCGGATGCTGTAAAAAGGCTGGCTGAACGCGCCAAGATTCCTCTGGAAATGGACAATAATCCCGCGCAGCAACAGAGTCGGCATTTAAAGGATGTGCTCCTGCAAATCCACGAGCAAATCACCCAGCGGTGGCAGAGTGCGCTGGCCAATGAAGCAGCCGGACAAATTGCCCGTGATTACCTTGTACAACGCGGTGTTACCGAAGAAGCGATTAAACTGTTTCGCCTGGGCTATGCGCCGGATGTCTGGGAGGACACGGTTAACTGGTCCAGGAGCAAAGGATTTGATCCGGTGGTCATGGAGCAATCGGGATTGATATTGCGCAAGGAAGGATCGGATCATTATTACGATCGGTTTCGAGGAAGGTTGATTTTTCCGATTTGTGATGAACAGGGGCGGGTGATTGGTTTTAGCGGGCGGGTGCTTTCAGGGGATCAAAAAACTGCCAAATATGTCAACTCCCCGGAGACGCCAATATTTACCAAAGGCAAAGTTTTCTTTGGATTGGATAAATCGAAGCGAGCCTTGCTGGAGGCACAATCCGCGATTGTTTGCGAAGGACAGCTTGATTTGATCGCCTGCTATATGGCAGGCGTGCAGAACATGGTGGCACCGCAAGGGACCGCGCTGACGGCGGATCATGCGCGTATTTTGAAACGATATGCGGAGGAGGTCGTGCTCTGCTTTGATTCGGATAATGCGGGGCAGAATGCAGCGGTGCGTTCGCTCGATAGTTTGCTCGCCAGCGGGTTGGCCATCCGTGTGGCGGTAGTCCCTGCACCACACGATCCTGATAGTTTTATCAAGGAATACGGGGGCGAGGCTTTTAAGGAGTTGGTGAAAAAGGCGAGCGGTTTTTTCGACTATTACCTGAACCGGCTTTGTGAAACGAATGATGTTGCCAGCGACAAGGGGCGACTCATTATCCTGCAGGAAATGGCGGAGGCGGTTTACAAGACGGGCAATGTCGTGTTAATCGATACCTACGCTCAAAAAACAGCGTTTCGATTGGGAGTTCCTCCCGAGGCTGTGCGAGCTGAATTCAGGAAGGCCTCACGATCCAAAAATGCCACACCACTTGAAGTTGAAGAAGCGATCGAGATAAAGCCAAGCAAAGTTCCCTTGAACACTCCGGAGCATTGGTTTTTAAAGCTGATTTTTCTTCAAGAGGAAGGAATGGATTGGATTCACGCGCATCTGGATCCCAACTGGATTCAACACCTGACGGTGCGGCAAATCGCCGTGATGCGGCTGGCGGTTCATGCACAAGGAACATGGCAGGGAGTGGCGACTTTTCTCAATGATTGTGAGTCCGAAGAGATGCGCAGCCTGATCACTGAAGCATCATCAGAAGAGCGGCCCATTCCAAATCCAACGCAGCAGATGAATGACATCGTGTTAAGGCTACGCAATCAATTCATCGAAAGGCAAATGGCTGTGCTGGCACAGGAAAGCGGCAAGCCGGGTTTGGGCGATGAAGAGCGCCTCGCCATTTTGGTGCAGCAACAGAAATTGAGGCAATTAAAGCGTCAACCTTTGACTCCGTTGGCAGAGCCGGAAGGACCTTTTTGACGCGGCATGGGGGCCTTTAAGGTGGTGCCTCAATTTGATTGGAGGCAGCAGTCAAATCGGGTAATCACTTCCGCATGTTCGTTCCGTGATGATTTTATGAAAGATGCGAGAGTTCTTTTATTTGGCGCGATCCTGGCGGTCGTTCTGCTCTCTGGATTAAATGTTCCGGCAGAGGAGAAAGGGCAGTGGTTGAAGGGGAATCTTCATACCCATTCGCTTTGGAGCGACGGCAATGATTATCCGGAGATGATTGTGGATTGGTACAAGGAGCATGGCTACAACTTCCTTGCGCTTTCCGATCACAATGTGCTCCTCAGCGGGCAGCGGTGGACTGGAGCAAATACAAACCGGGGAGGCAGTGTGGCCCTGGAAAGATACGTGGCAAAATTCGGGACGAACTGGGTGGAGCTTAAAACCGAGGCGGGAAAAACTGCAGTAAGATTGAAGACCCTGGCGGAATTTCGTGGAAAATTTGAGGAGCCGGGAAAGTTTTTGTTGGTGCCGGGAGAAGAAATCAGCGCCCAGTATAAAGTTCTGCCAATTCACATGTGCGTGTCGAACATACGCGATGTCGTTCTGCCTCAGACAGGAGGCAGTCGGGCCGAGGTGCTGCAGAATAACGTCAATGCGGTTTTGGAGCAGCGAATGGTCACCGGCCAGCCGATGATTCCACATATCAATCATCCGAACTTCGGTTGGGCGCTCACGGCGGAGGATATCATGGGAGTAAAGGGGGAGCGATTCATGGAGATTTGGAATGGCCATCCCGTGGTACATAACTATGGAGACAAGGACCACGCCAGTGTGGAAAGAATCTATGACATTGTGCTAACGAAACGATTGGCGGAGCTGGGGATGGAACCAATCTGGTGCACCGCGGTGGATGATGCACATCATTATCTGGGCACGGTGGAGAAAGAGAGTCGTCCAGGCCGTGGATGGATAATGGTGCATGCGGAGAAGTTGACCCCGGAGAGCATTATTGCGGCGATGGAAGCCGGGGATTTTTATGCGAGCAGCGGGGTGAAGTTGAAGGAGATTCGGCGCGAGAAGGATAAGCTTGCCATCGAGATTGAGCCGGAAGAAGGAGTGACGTATACGACACAATTCATTGGAACTCGCAAAGGGTATGATACGAAGAGCGAACCGTTGCCTTTGAAGGGAGGCAATCCATTTCCAACGACGCGCAAGTATAGTGATGAGATTGGGATGGTGCTGGCGGAAGTAAAAGGCACATCTCCCTGTTATAATTTGAAGGGAGATGAAATTTATGTCCGGGCCAAGGTGATTTCTTCGAAGCTGAAGGAAAATTATTATCAGAAGGGCGATCTGGAGACGGCGTGGGTGCAGCCGTTGGTAACTGGAGTGAAATAAAAACGCTTCCGACGTGAATCGGAAGCGTTGGCGTGAATTTCAAATTCGGATTACTTGGCGCCCTGGTCGATCCAGGCCCGGACGAGGCTGACCTGCTCCTTGGTGAGCTGAGGGGTGTCCTTGCTCTTGGGTGGGGGCATGAAGTCGTCTTCGTCGCCGGCGTGTGCCACAGAAAAAACCAGCAGGCTCTTCTCGCTTTTGCCTGCGATGATGTCAGGGCCATTTTCGCCACCTTTGATGGCAGCTTCGATGCTGTCGAGGCGGAGTTTGGATTTCTGCTTGTCTGGGCCGTGGCACTTGAAGCAGGATTTTTCGAGGAGCGGTTTGATATCCGTGGCGTAGCTCACACCTGTCTTGGTGGCGGCAGGGGGGAGTTTGCTCGCATCCATTGCCTTTTCCTCAGCTGCCGAGGCCGAAAAGAGGGAGAAAGCGAGAACGGAGGTAATCGCTACACTGAGAGTTAAAGATTTCATTGTATTGATATGCTTTAAATTGCGGACTCAATTATGATTCAAGACGGTTTCGCCGTCAAAAACATTCAGTCGGGGTAAATACCGTAGTTTCAGGGGGAAACTTCGGTATTCGAACCTCATTTACTTCAGTTTAGGCACTTTTTCCCATTTGCCGGTTTTGGCGGACTTCAGAACGGCGTCGCAAACGTATTGGGTTTCCAGGGCGTCGCGGAAATCGGGATGGGCGCTCTTGGTGGATTCCAGGCTCTTCAGGAAATCCGCCACCTGATGAATGAAGGTATGCTCGTAACCAATTTGGAGGCCGGGCACCCACCAGTTCTTCATGTAGGGCTGGTCGGGATCGGTCACATGGATGGAACGCCAGCCGCGAGTACGGCCTTCGTCGCGGTGATCAAAATATTGCAGGCGATGCAGATCGTGGAGATCCCAGGCGATAGAGGCGTTTTCACCGTTAATTTCGAAGGTGTAGAGCGCCTTGTGACCGCGGGCGTAACGAGTCGATTCGAACGTGGCGAGCGAGCCGTTGTTGAAGCGGGCCAGGAATGCGCAGGCGTCATCGATGCCAACTTTTTGAACCTTGCCGGTAAGCGTATGCTTGCGTTCCTTGATGAAGGTTTCCGTCATCGCGGTCACAGTGTTGATGCTGCCGTTGAGCCAGATGGCGGTGTCGATGCAGTGTGCCAGAAGATCGCCCGTCACACCGCTGCCAGCGGCTTTGACATCCAGACGCCAGAGCCCGGCGCCGCCTTGAGGGAGGTCTTTGGAGATGGTCCAGTCCTGGAGGAACTTGGCGCGGTAATGGAAGATGCGACCGAGCTTTCCTTCATCGATGAGTTGTTTGGCGAGGGTTACGGCAGGGACGCGGCGATAGTTATACCAAACCATGTTTGGCACGCCGGCTTTTTTGATCGCAGCCACCATCTTTTCGCCTTCGGGGCCATTCATGGAAAGCGGCTTCTCGCAGAGGATCATTTTGCCAGCTTTGGCAGCAGCCATGGCGATTTCGGCGTGGGTGTTATTCGGTGTGGCAATATCGATGAGATCGATGTCATCGCGGGCGATAAGTTTGCGCCAATCGGTTTCGACAGATTCGTAACCCCACTTCTTCGCGAAAGCAGTGGCTTTTTCGCCGTCACGCGCGCAGATGGCCTTAAGGACGGGTTGATATTCCAGGTCGAAGAAATTATTGACCTTGCGGAAGGCATTGGAGTGCGTACGGCCCATAAAGCCGTAACCGATAAGACCTACATTTAATGGTTTCATAAATTAAAAATGGCCACGAAAAGGCACAAAAGGCACAAATTAAAATTTTTCTATTACGTCGTTGATGATGTATTTTTTGATCTGGAATTTTCCTGCTCCGAAGTTGATTAGCAAGCCGTGTTCGATTCTTGATGCACGAAGGTATCCCAATAACTGTGCCACATGTTCATCTACGACGGCGCGGACTGCTTTCAATTCTACGATTAACTGGTTTTCCACAAGGAGATCTGCGGAAAAGTTGCCCAACAAGGCTCCATCTTCATCAAATACTTGTAATGGATGTTGCTGTTGCACCTCGAGGCCTTGCTTCCGCAGGCGGTTTACCAAGGCGTTCTCGTAAATCTTTTCCACGTGGCCGTTACGGTGATAACGATGAATCGCATATCCCGTTTCTCTTATCACATCGCACAGACGCATGATGTCACTCATAACTTTTTGTGCTTTTTTGTGCTTTTTGTGGCAAGGCAGAGGCTTCAGGCCCAGCCGTGGTTTTCGCGGACTTGAATCATGGAGGCCAGGATATTGTTCCAGGTTTCCTGTTTATGCATGACTTCATTGGGAAACATGCAACCGTCCCAACAGATGTGCTTGAACTTTTTGGTGACCTTGCCGGCATCGTCGCGCATCCAGTAGCCGGCATCGCGGGCAATGTTTAATTTGCCGTTGGGGTCAGTGGCAAGGCAGTGGCGGCCGGTTTTGTCGTGTGAGCCAGAACCTTTTACCGTGGCGTCATTTTGAGCGACGTGGAAGTCCATGGTCCATGGGCGCAGTGCCTTCGTCATTTTCTTCATCGCCGTATGGAATTGATCCGGTTCCCAGTGATACTTAGTGGGGACAATACGGTGTTCAGGGGCGTTATAGCCGAGAGTGTAGAGAAGGGTGTGGGCCATGTCTGCCTGGAAGCCGACGACCTTGGGTTGACCGACTTCTTCGAGGAGTTGAACCATGTATTTCCAACTGTGCATGCCGCCCCAGCAGATTTCGCCTTCGGCCGCGAGACGTTCGCCATGATCCTTGGCGACCTTGGCAGCTTCCTTGAAAGTTTTTGCGATCTTCTTCGTGTTGCCTTTGGGATCTTTTTCCCAATCGGTGACGCCGGCTGCGGAGTCGATGCGAACGACGCCGTAGGGACGAATATCGAGATCACGCAATTTTTTGGCGATGCGGCAAGCCTTCTTGACCTGGTCGACAAATTTCTTACGGTCTTCATCACCGCCCATGGCTGAACCACCGCCGGTGGGAGGCCAAACTGGTGCGACGACAGAACCGACCACGAAACCCTTTTTGCGAATTTTGTCGGCGAGTTTTTTCAGATCGTCATCGCTGGAATCAATGCTGACGTGGGGATCGAAGAGGAAGAGATCGACGCCATCGAATTTGACACCGTTGACTTCGGCCTTGGCGGTGAGGTCAAGCATGGTATCGAGATCGATGGAAGGTTCAGCACCGGGGCTGCCTTTGCCGACGAGACCGGGCCACATGGCGTTGTGCAATTTTGGAAAAAGATTTTGGCTCATGAGTGTCCTTTCAAAATATTCGTTTCTTGTTCATCCATACCTGCTCATCCGCGTCCGAAGGCGCTGCGCTCAAGGAGCGTAAATTAATGGCCATCTGACTATAGTGAGTGCGGAATATGAATGCCCGAAAGTGTCAAACAGGACAAGACCTTTTCATTCATGTTGACGGACATCAAGGGCCGGGCTATTACCGCGTCGTTCATTTTAAATAGCGAGTGACGCGAGTTGTTGGTGGTTGGGCATGTCCAGTGCCAGCACCATGGCCTGAATCTCAGCAACTGTTTTAGCGATTTGAGTCCAAATCAGCTTTTCGGGGGATGGTGTGAGGCCAAGTTCTTTGGAAGCATCCACGTTGGCGTTGGCAACGACTGATTCCAATTGCCGCAGGTTCGAGGTCAATTCAGCGATTGCAGAGTCCTGGAGACCACTCTCGATGGCATGCGCCAGACTTTCCAACGTGTTGTTGATCTGCCGAATGATTTCCGAGATGCCCGGAGCATTGCTTCTGGCGCCGTCCTCCAGATGGACCGCAAGGGTGGTGAGTGTGCGGGTCACCCGCTGGTTGTAGGTGGCCAGCGCTGCGGCGCGTTCCCGGTTTTCATTGAGACGGGCAGGCTCGCCCAGGAGCCGTTCCAGTGAGGCGGCGGCAAAGCGGTTGGCATTTTCCGCCCGTCGTTTGGCCATTAGCGGAGTGGTCTTTGTAGACTCAGCCACACCCAACCAGACGGACATGGCATCAATATAGTTGCGGTTGGCGCGGACTGCCGCAGCCAGCAGGGCTGGAAACTTTTCCCGCTCCCAATCTGGCCAGAAGAGCAGGGCAGCTACCAAGGCGAGAGCGCCACCGAGCAAGGTGGAGAGGAGTCGGGCGATGGTGAAATCGGCATGAACCGGTCCCGTGGTATCGGTGAGGATGACAATCATTATGGTGACAAAGAAGATTGCGACCCAGTATTTGCGCCTTAAAAAGTAAGCGAATCCGAAGGACATCAAGGCTGCCATCCCATCGAGCAGGAAAAGCGGCAGTTGGATCCAGAACAGCAAGCTGGCCAGAATAACGCCAGTGACTGTGCCGCCTATGCGCGCCCCGGCACGCTGGCGGGTTGAACCGTAATCGGGCTGGAGCACGACCATAATCGTAAAGGCAATCCAATAGCCGCGATGGATGGCAAATCCCTTGTAGAGTGCCACAGCAAACATGGTCAGCACGGCCATGCGGGCGGAATGGCGCAACAACACGGGGTCCAGTTGCGTCGCTGGATTGATCCAGCCTGCCAGGGAGTGAATCGAGCGGGAGCTCAATTCGGGCAGTGCTGAAGGAAAGCGCAGGCGCGCGGGGCTGTGGTCAACGGTTTCACCCAGAGCAGCACTAACGCGGGGGAGAACCCGGGCGATCTGCTCCAGGCTGACGCGCAGTTGGCTGATGTCACTGTCTGTCGAAATCGCCGCGATTTGTTCATCGAGTACCCGGATGAGATGCTGACAACGCCGCAAGCGCACCCGACTGGCGGCGAAATTTTCCTGACGATATACAATGAGAGTAACAGCTACTGAGCGTGTGGTTTCGCTGAGAGTCTTCAAAACGGAGTCTAGAACGGGAAGGGTTCGTGCGAAGTCCGGTCGGTTGATGATCGGTTCGAGCGAGGTGTTGAGGGCTAGAATGCGCATCGCGAAATGCACGACCTCGCGCCGCATTGCCTCCAGATGCTTAAGGAGCGGTGATTGAAGATGTTTTTCCGCAGCACCGAGAATCAGGAACGTGCGATCCAAAGAAACCCTGAGTTCCCGCTCGCGGGCGGCGAAGGGCTCGTTGCGAAGAGGATCGTTGGTTTTTGCACTGGGTTGCATGCTGGCAATCAGATCGGACAAGGCCACCCAGGTTTCTGCAACGGCGTAACGTGAGGGATGTTGTGGGCGGAAGAGCCAGAAACCAACCTGCATCACCGTGGCGATTGCAGCGCCGAGGGCCACCAATCCGAGCAGATGAATACCGACAGGCCAGCCACCGGGCTGGGAAAGACCGAGCAGGAACATGAGGGTGGAAAAGATTGCGGCACTGGGGCCGTAATCAGCGCTCAGATGCCGCCAGCAACCACCGAGCAGGGCAATGGCTCCCATCGCCAAGGTGGCGGAAAGGGTGCTGTTCGCGGTCAGGACGCCCAGCAGGGTCGAACCGGCGGCCACAAGGGCCATCACGGCCAGAATGCTAAAACGGACGGGATAAGCTCCGCGCAAATCCTGGAGCGATAGATTTTGCGCGACCATGGCCATGAAGACGGCCTCCTGGGGCCGACCGAGCCAGTGACAAACGATCAGCGGAATCGTAAACGCCACGGTCGAGCGCAGAGCCCGGCTTACGTCGGGGCGTAGAGTGATCTTTTCGATCAGGCTGTTTGCGAAATTTCGCGACTTGCTCATGAGCGATTGCCAATGAAATTTTTAAAAATATCAGACGCGTCGGTACATCCTACAAGCAAGACAGAGTTGCGTCATGGATTTGTTGGAGCTGATGTACCGGCTGGAGCAACGGGCATCGGGCTGGGCCGGGCGATTGTGTGAAGGCTGGCGGAGCGAGGGCTTTGCCGACAAATCCTCATAATGCTTTGATCCGGCTTAGGTGCGCAATTTCAACCCGTTCGATGGCCCCATTAAAAAATCCTATTTCTTTTTACCGCCTGGTCGTTCGTTCAACGCCTCATGCAGAGTCTTGAGCATGAGTTCGGCGGTATAAGGTTTGGGCACGAAATGGCTGACGCCCGCACCAACCGCCTTGGCCAAGCCGTCAGCGGAGGTGAGGCCGCTGGAGCCGATGATGCGGGCCTGGGGATTCAGCGACTTAAGAGCAAGGATCAGCGCGGGACCATCCATGATTGGCATCGCCATGTCGGTTAGAACAACTGCGATTTCCTGTGAATGTTGGACGTACAGGGCGACGGCCTCCGCACCATGGGCGGCCAGCAGGACGCGGTAACCGAAACGCTCCAGCGTGCGCCGGGCAATTTTGCGAAGGCCTTCCTCATCGTCTACCACCAGAATCAGCTCCCCATTGCCGAGCGGCAGCCTGGTCGGTTCAACGGCGGCTTGATGTGCCGCCGCCTCCGTGGTGTTGGCGGGCAGATAGACCTCGAAATTTGTGCCTTGGCCAACTTCGCTGCAAACTTTGATGAAGCCGCCGTGGCTTTTCACAATCGCCAGGGTGGTGGAGAGGCCGAGGCCGGTGCCCTTGCCGAATTCCTTCGTGGTGAAGAATGGCTCAAAGATTTTATCCCGAATCTCCGGAGGGATGCCGGCACCTGTGTCTGCAACTTGCACGACCACATAGGCACCGGGACGGGAGTCGGGGTTCGTTGTGGCGTAAGTTGCGTCCAGCACAACGTTCTCCAACTTTAGGGTTAGATCGCCGCCATTGGGCATGGCATCACGGGCATTGACACATAAATTCAGGAAAACCTGATGCAGCTGGGTGGGGTCACCCGTCACGTTCCAGAGATCCTGTTTATCCAAAAAATTAAACACGATGGATTTGGGGAAAGTGTCCCGCACCACGTTCAAGATTTCACGCATGAGATGGACGGGATTGACTTCGATGCGCTCGCCTTCGACGCCGCGGGCGAAGGAAAGCACTTGCTTCACCAGCTCGGCTCCCCGCTGCGCGCTGGTTTGCAAGGTATGGAGCAAATCTTTTGACTCCTCGTCCGGCATATTCATCCGGAGAAGGGCGACAGACATCAGGATCGGCGCGAACACATTGTTGAGATCGTGCGCGATGCCACCGGCCAGGGTGCCGATGCTTTCCATACGCTGAGCGCGGAGGAAGTTGGCTTCCAGTTGCTTCCTCTCGGTAATGTCCGTTTCGATGCAGAGGACTGAATTGGGTTCCTGGCGCTCATCGCGCACCAGTGTCCAACGGCAGTCCACAGTGATGACATGACCGGCTTTGGTTTTCTTCTGAAGTTCGCCAGCCCATTCGCCTTTTTGCAGCAACGCCTGGACGGCTGGCAAAAAAGTGCGCTGGTCGGTAGACAAAAACTCGCTGGTTGAGCGGCCGAGTACCTCAACTGCGTTCCAGCCATAAACGCGCTCGGCGCCCTTATTCCAGAACAAGACCAGATTTGCGAGGTCGCGGACGAAAATTGCATCTCTGGCTTTATCAAGCAATGCCGCCTGCTGTGCCATTTTTTGCTCGGCGATGCGGTGTTCTGCGCGCGCGCGCAGACTGTTGATGCCAAAAGCCAAATCATCGGCCAGTTCCTGCAACAGTTTGAGCTCGTCCCGCCCGGGTTGGGTAACCTGGCCGGCATAAAGCCCGAGCAAACCGAACGCGCGGTGTTCATCGCGCAAGGGCAGAAAAATGACGCCACGAAAGCCGCACGCTTGAGCGTTTTCCCGCCAGTGAAGAAAGTCAGAATGACTGGTGATATCCTCATAGACCACGGCCTGTCGGCTGCGAATGGTCTGTCCGGCGGGTCCCCGGCCAGTTATATTATCTTCGGACCAACTGGTCTTAATCCCACTCAAATAGCCTTGCTCCTCGCCCGCATGAGTTATCGGGATGATGGAGCGAGACTCATCATCTTGAGCATAGCCCACCCAAGCCATGCGGTAGCCTCCGATTTCCACTGCCAGACGGCAAACTTCTGCGAGTAGCTGCTTTTCATCAGAGATCCGGGTGAGGGCTTCGCTGCAGGCACTGAGCATCCGCAATGCCCGGTTTGACTTGCACAAATCCAGCTCGGCCTGTTTGCGCTCGGTGATATCCTGAAACGCTCCCTGCAGACGGATAATTTTTCCCTCAGCATCACGTACGGCTTCGCCCATGGAACGTACCCAGATTCGCCGCCCCTTGGCGGTCATTTTTGGAACCTCGAAATCGTAAGGCGTGCCTTCCTGTGCACAATTTTTGACAAGCCGGATGACTTCGTCCCGATACTCGACAGGAAACATGCTGACACCCTCTTCAAAAGTTGGCTGGTACCCGGGCGGCAAGTCGTGGATGACGCAGGTTTCATCCGACCAGGTGAGTTTGTATTCGGGTAGTTCGATCGCCCATCCACCCAGGCGTGCGGCCTTGCCAGCGATGCGCTGCAGAGTTGCGTTCCATCCCAATTTTTCCCGCGCTGCTTCTGCTTCTCGCTGCTGATCCTCGTTTTGCAGGACGTCGACGGCGAGTGACTGCCTACCGGTAAGTGATTGTAACTCCTGTTGTGTCTCGCGCATTTTGGCGACGAGCTCGGCAATCCTCTGCTCAACGTCTTGCTCCTGCTTTTGGGGGGGGCCGTTCATTGGTAATCAGGCTTCAGGTCTGGAGCTTGCAGCACCGCAGGTGTGTCACGCAGACTGTGGATGATTTTGCACCCCGGCTTTGGAGCGAGCTTAAGCTGGTTTGTCATCGTTTCGAGTCAATTTTAAACAGTCTTTTTAAAATTATCCAAGAAGCAGAAACAAAGCAAGTTAGGTATTATGGTATTCTTCAAAGGCGACTGATTTTCGACCCACTTTGTTCAGCGAAACAAAAGGCCAGCCTCGAACTGAGACTGGCCCGACCCTTACAGAACAGCAACTCGTAGCTGTTCAACCATATAGACTTTATCCATGGGTGAAAAATTCAAATGGTTGTTAATCCACGGACAGTGGAGGAACCAAACTTGAAGGGGCCTATAACATCCTTCGGAGAGGGATGGTGGTCGTGGAATTGTTTTACGCGTTGCGTGATGCAGAATGGAAAGAGAATTTTGTTTACAAAGCCGGCTCCAGATTTACTGTTCAATTTATGACAAGGGTTCGCCTGCTTACACACGTGTTGTACGTCGTCGGCTTGTTTCTTTCAGAATCAGCATTTGCCAGCGGGTTACCTGCCGGACAAGTGGTCAGTTGGGGCACTGTTGTATTGCCTTATCTGCCTCCGGGGAAATCATTCACCAATATTGCCGCGGGGGGCCATCATAACCTCGGTATTCTGAACGATGGCACGGTTCTCGGTTGGGGGTGCAATGATTCCGGGCAGGTGGCCATTCCGAATGGCCTCAGCAATGTTGTTGCCGTTGCCGGCGGACGCGATTACACGGTTGACACCTTTGGCCATTCGCTGGCTCTCAAAAGTGATGGAACCGTGGTGGCATGGGGATACGGCTACGTTGGGCAAACCAATGTCCCGGCGGGACTGAGTAATGTTGTTTCGATTTCCGCCGGACTGGATTTCAGCCTGGCGCTGAAAAGTGACGGAACTCTCGTTACATGGGGCAGCATTGGTTCCCAAACAGGACTGAGCAACATTGTCGCCATTTCTGCTGGTGGAGGTTGGACCCATGGCGGGGGACACGCCATGGCACTGGCGAACGATGGTTCGGTTTTCGCCTGGGGGGACAATTCGTTTAACATGGCAACCGTTCCGGCCGGTTTAAGCAATGTAATCGCCATCAGCGCCGGGGGAACTCACAATCTGGTTCTCAAGAGTGATGGCACCGTCATCGCGTGGGGAAACACTGCATCCGGCCAAACCAATGTCCCGTCCGGCCTGACGAATGTGATCGCCATCGCTGCTGGTGGATCCAACAGTCTGGCATTGAAAAGGGACGGCACCGTGGTTGCATGGGGGGACAATTCAAAGGGCCAGACAAATGTTCCTCCCGGTTTGAGCAACGTGGTCTCCATCGCCTCCGGCTTCAGCCACTGCGTTGCCCTTACGAGTGATGGAAAAATTGTGGCATGGGGCAACAATGATTTCGGCTCCGCAAACGCACCGGGTGCGTTGAACGATGTTGTTACAGCTGCAGGTGGTGGCAACTTTACCCTGGCACTCAGGAAGAATGGAACTGTTGCCGGTTGGGGCCTGCTGCCTTTACCTAACGGTTTAAGCAATATTACCGCCATCTCAGCCGGTTCTTTCCATGCACTGGCCCTCAGAAACGACCATTCCGTGACTGCCTGGGGATTGAATCAGAATGGCCAAACCAACGTGCCAACCGGGTTGATGAATGTTATTGGCATTGCTGCTGGTGGATTGGATTACAGCAGTGGATTCAGTCTGGCGCTAAAGGGCGACGGCACTGTGGTTGCGTGGGGACTTGGTCTCAACGGGCAAACCAATGTCATTGCAGGGTTGAGTAATGTAACTTCGATCGCGGCGGGCGGTACGCATGGACTTGCCTTGAAACAGGATGGTAGCGTCATCGCCTGGGGCAGCAATAGCGCCGGTCAAACCAACGTTCCTCCAACCGTCACTAATGTAATCGCCATTTCTGCCGGTGGGGCTCACAGTCTTGCGTTAAAGGCCGACGGTTCGGTAGTGAGTTGGGGCGACGTTCCCGGGCTGAATGGATTGACAAATATCGTCGCGATCGCTGCTGGCAAACATCACAGCGTCGCTTTGAGGGCAGATGGACAAGTTATCGCGTGGGGTGGAAACTCCGAAGGGCAGACGAATGTTCCAGTTGTATTAGGCAAAGTTGCCTTCATCGCAGTCGGTGGTAGCGTGGATTTCAGCAACTCACGGTATCGCAGTTACAGTTTGGCCATTCCAGTGGGCCTGCAATTTACTTCGTTGCAAGTAACGAACCATACTGCGACCTTCGGTCTCCGGACTTTTGCTGGTGAGCAGTATGGAGTGGAATGCTCGACCAATTTCATCGACGGTGGTTGGGCTGAACTGCCGATTGGGACGATTTCGGGAAATGGGTTTGATGCGTTTGTCACGGATACGAATGCTGTGCCTCCCACGAAATTTTATCGTTTGAAGCGATTGTAGAAGTTGAGAATATATAGTGAAGAGGCGAGCATGAGTACAAAAGGGTATACGTTAATCGAGCCAACTTTCTGGGAAAGTCTTTGGCCGGATCAGGACCTGATACTCCAATGTCTCGAATATATCCGGCTTAATCTCCCAACCATTGTTCCCTGGACGGCTGGTTTAGAGATCGAATTAATTGCACAGTGTCGTCACGGAGGTTTTGGACCTGCGTTGGGTATAGTATGTGATGATAGCAAGGAAATACCGGTCATCGATTTTGCGGCTATCGGGAAATTGGAGGCGAGCATTGATGAGTGGGTCAGGACTGAAACGACTGAAGTGGTGATGGCTCGTGCGAGAAATGTGAGTGCACCAACGTGGGTGCAGTTCAAGGCTCTAAACGGAGGGACGAATTAGTCGTGGAAGCTTTGAAATATTATTAAATGAAAGCCAAATACTCATTGGTTGATGCGGAGGAGGCGATTCGTCGCAGGTTCGCGAAAGACAATTTTAAAGGTCAGCTGAAATATGATGCTGGGAAGGTCAAGGAAACTGATTCCTGGTGGTACATTCCTTATACCTGGATCGGGTGTAGGGGGATGATAGTCAGCAAATCAGATCTTTATGTTAACTGGCTCGGTTCCGCGCTTAGTCTGGAGGAATGCTTTTGGGGCCATGAACACAGGATTTACTGCGACCTGGTTGACTTTACCTTTGCTCTGAATACAAGCCGAGAGCTTGCAGGGAAGATTATCACCCGGTTTCAACATTTGAAACCGGATTCAAAAGGCCGGCTGCCAATGGAGCCGGTCTGGTACCGGGATTCTGAAATAGAACAGATTCTTCTCACTGATTTTCCGACTTTCAAGCGGCATAATGTTTGGTATGGCATTCCTGAACTAAAGCATGCCTGGAATCAGGAAGGATTAAGATTTACCTCAATGCTCTCCAAAGTGCCGTGATGAAGGTCATGAAAATTTAAAACAAAGAATTTGTGAAACTGGAATATCTGGAAAATGGTTCGGAGGATTGTCCGTTGATTCGGCTTTATGAGTTCAGCAGTGCGGATATTCAGAAGCTCCGGGCTGCGGTGATGCGTTTGATTGATGGTTCCGTTTCACGGTTCAAGCTGAAGGATATTGTCCCAGTCACGTCGATTGGCGGTGTGGAACTGGCGTTTGTGCGAGGAAACAGCGATCGAGGAGTTGTTGGTGTCGGGAAGAATGGGTTTGAGGTGGTGCTGGCAAGTGAAGGATGGGACCGGGTGTTTGATTGCCTGGAGCCGTTTCTTGAACCGAGTTCAGGTTATCAATGGCTCTGTGAGAAAGGGGCGGCAAATCTTTTGTTGTCTCATGATGGAAGCTGGTAAGTTGGTCGTGCTTTCAATCCAGATGATTGCTAACGCTTTGGACCGGACAGATTGCCTCATTGCCTTTTGTTGGTGTTGTCTGTACAGCCATATTCGCGAAAAAACCTATTAAATGGTTCGGGATTTAAATGCGTGGATCCTGCAGTTGCATTCTTAATTTAATGGGATGCGGTTACTCCGGTTTAATTTCAACGGCTTGGACGAGGTCTTTGCCGATGGGGATGAGTTTTATGTTTTGCCAGGCGAAGAGGGTGTCGAGGGCGTAGATGACTTCCTCCTTGGAGAGGGGTGTTTGGCTGACGAAGTGAATGAGGTCAACGTAGTGTGGAAACCGCGTGTTGAAGTCGAATTTGCGGCCTCCTATCAGCTCGGCGTAAATATGAGCGACCTGGTAGGGATCAACGCCCGGAAAATTGATTTCTCCTGCTGGAATTATGTTCGTGCGAGTACTAGGGGGATCGGGCGCAGGTGCAGAGGATTTGATTTCAGCAGAACGGGGGTGAGCCATAGAGGCACGGTCGGATCGCAGTACCATGACGAATTTGGTTCCGTCGAGGATGTTGGTATATCCGTTTTTATTAAGTGCTTTGGCAAGGGCCTCGGCGGCGTCGGTTTCGTTGGTGGCGTTGGCGTTGCAACTCATCTCAATGGAGGGGAGGGGTGGGTGCAGGACGGTGCGGTTGGAGAATTTAGCATAGAGACGCAGGACCTGGTTCAGGTCGGCGTTGCGGAATTGGATGGCGGGAGCATCGGCGGACGACTTGGTCTCGTTATCCAGGGCGAGAGTGATGATGGAGTTGGTTTGGTTGGCGGTAAGGTTGAGCTTCGCTGTGCGTTTGACCGGATTGACCTGAATGATTTCCAGACGGAGTTTTGGACTGAATGATTCAGCCTGGCCTTCGGTGAGAATTGTAGTCTCGGTATGATCTATAGTGTCGGTGATTTCCAGCAAGGCAGATTTGTAATCGGGCATGTTGATGATGCCTGTGAGCTTGACCTGTGGCGGCGCAGCCTGGATGGAAACGGAGAAAAGGGAAAGGCAAAGCAGAAGGGATGGAAGAGACGAGTTTTTCATCTTGGTGTAAATAATTTGCAGAGGTTTGCATGGGCAATCAACCGAAAAGTAGAGAGAAACAGGGGACATACCTGAATGTTGGACTTTCCCACTACCGCGTGGAGGTGGGGATCGAGAGGTTAGTTCCGGTGATGGGGTCTCTGGGAATGGCGATGACATAGTTGGTGACAAGGTCGGAAGGGGATTGGGGTAGTTTGCCGTGGTCGAGTTCGTAGGCTCGGGTGGCGAAGTCCAGGATGGTTTGGCGGCGGCGGAGTTGGGTGGAGTGGACTCTGGCGACGAAATTGCTCTTAATTGCGTTCTGCTCTTTGTAATTCCAGAGATCCTTAAGTCGATCGATCAAACGGGTGGTCTTCAGCGACCAGATTTTTTCCTGTCGGAGATTTTCATCGACCGGTGGTTCTTGAGAGTCGACCATTTCGAGGCTCCTGGCAATTTGGCGGGAGTGTTGGGCATCGACCGAATTGATGAGACGACAGAGATGATCCCGCCCAAGGGCTTCGATGGCCGTGCCCACACCTTTATAAACCATAACGCCTCCCTGGCTGGATTTTTGGCCGAAATGAATGGTATTCAGGTACGCTTGTGCGGCTTCATTGGCGCGGCCCTCGAGTTCAGCCAGCCGGCCTTCGGCGACAAGAGCCTGGCCCATCTGTCTAAAGGAGATGATGGTGGACATGTATTTTTGGATGTAATCGACGGAGTAGTCATCAGGAAATCTGGATTCGTTGGTGAGTCCTTGGCGGAGGATATTGAGGGCGGGCGTGGCATTACTGACTAACGTCCTAAGTTGATCAACGGAAAGGTCGTTAAATTCGGAATAACTTGCAGTTGGAAGGATATGGGTGGCTTGTACGAAATTATCAAAGCCATTTGGATTTGGCATTACGGATTTTGTAGGGGTCGAGGGTTTGATGCCTCCCAGGAGAATAACGGCTGCAAACAGGACGTTTCCGAGGACCAGAAGGGCGAAAAGGAGTTTGACGGTTTTCTGCGAAGCCATGTCTGTGCACATTGACAAAAACCGCGCGTCCGTCAAGAAATCGCGGTCCGCCGCCGGGGACGGATGGGATCGGGGCGACGGGTTGCTTGAGCCGTTTTGTGAGCCGGCTTGGGGTTATCAATGGCTCTGTGAGCAAGGGGATGCGAACTTGTTGTTGTCTCGTGATGGTAGCTGGCAGTTGGTTTCCAGCCGAAAAGGGGTGACCCAACGACACATCCTGATGGGTTGATGAAAGAATGATACGTGTGTATGGCACTTTGTTGTTGACACGGTACCTTGTTTTGGCAGACTTGTGGCGAGCTTAAAATCGCAA